>CAZDNS010000032.1:0-18251 GCA_964506845.1 uncultured Planctomycetia bacterium
GAGATTAAGGCATCGTTATTACATCGCTGTAATCTTTTTAAAAATCGCTGTAATCAATACAATTCTTATTTTTTAAGCATTACATAATGTTAAAGGATATAAAGGAAGTTTACAAGTACAGGAATACCTTGGTAACCCTAACCAGAGAGAGCATCAAAACGCGGTATAAAAATGCGGTTTTGGGCTATGTATGGACAGTGCTTAATCCTGTAGCGCTTTCGCTTGTGCTGGGTTTTATTTTTTCAAGCATTATAAGGGTGGAAATAAAGGATTTTCCCCTCTTTGTGCTTTCCGGGTTATTTGCCTGGAATTTTTTTGCAAATTCAACCCTGGAGTCATCCCTTTCTATCTTAAATAACTCAAATATGGCACAGAAGTTCCCGTTTCCTTTGGAAATAATCCCCTTTTCAACAGTGCTTATCAATCTCTTTATTTTTTTAATATCAATTCTGGCCATACTTCCATTTTTTTTGATAAGAGATTTCAGAATTTTTCTTACTCTGGCGTTTTTCCCGGTAGTCACATTATCGCTCGTTCTTTTTACATTCGGAATCTCGCTTTTACTTTCCTGCATCAATGTATATTTCAAGGATACTCACCACCTTTTTCAAACCCTGATTATTCTCTGGTTCTGGATGACCCCCGTGTTTTACACGCTTGAAATGGTTCCTGAAAATTTCAGATGGCTCTGCCTTGTTAATCCAATGACGCTATATATTGCAACTTACAGGGATATCTTCTGGGAGGTTAGGTTGCCAAATTTATCTATTTTTTTCTTAGCCTTTTTTATTTCAGCAGTTGTTTTTTATATATGCTACGTAATTTTTATAAAACTTAAGCCAAACCTGATAAAACATTTATAGATATGTCAGATTATACTGTGAAATTCAAGGATGTCTGGTCGAAATATCGTATAAAATTTATTGAAGATAAAAGGGTTAACTGGGAAGATATCTGGGCGTTAAAAAACATTAGTTTCGAGATTGCCCCCTCTGAAACCGTATGTATTTTAGGGGAAAACGGCTCCGGAAAAACAACCCTCCTGAAGTTAATAGCAGGCCTTATAAAGAGTGAAAAAGGAGAGCTTGATGTCAGGGGAAGTGTTTCTGCGCTTCTGGAGATAGGAGCGGGTTTTCATCCTGAACTTACGGGCAGGGAGAATATTTATCTGAATGCCTCCCTTTTCGGGCTTTCGAAAGCGCAGGTGGAACAAAGGCTCGATAAGATTATAGAATTTGCCGAACTGGGAAAGTTTATCAACGCGCCTGTTAAGAACTATTCGCAAGGGATGTTTGTAAGACTCGGTTTTTCCATAGCGATACACTTAAACCCCGAGATTCTTTTGATAGATGATTCCCTTGCCGTTGGCGATATAGCGTTTCAGAGAAAATGTATAAGGAAAATTGAAGAATTGCAGGAGTTGGGTAAAACTCTTCTTCTGGTTACCCATGATATTGATTTAGCAAAGAGACTTTCAAGCAGAGGACTGATATTTAAAGATGGCAGTCTATTAAAAGATGATTCAATAAATGCAGTATCGGCTTTTTACTACCAAATCTTGGAATATAAAGAAAGTATGCCTAATATCCTGCAAGAAAAGTTATTCGTTGTCTTTAATAACGGAAGGATTGCAATATCTTTTAGTAATTATCCCATTACAGCAGAAACAGGGTTAAGTTATTCATTTGAAGTATCAAAAAAGGAATGCCGCTCTGATGTGGGTGAGTGGAGGGTTGTAAAAAATTCAGATAATAAAATTAATGCAATACGAAAAACCGAGGAATTAGGAATAAAAGAAAATTGTATCCTGGAGCATAAAAGTAATAACATACTTGTCTTAGGGTTTGAAATTGACTCAGAATATCAATCAGCTATAACAAATTTTAATCTTAGGCTTACCTTGTCAGAAGATTTTAACTCATTATATGTAAACACTCTAGAAAATATAATAACCGAGAGTAATTATTGTGTAAAATTGGCAAATAGAAGTTTGATTATTTTTTTAAGTAAGACCGACAGAGAAGAGAATCAGCCAATATTTATTATTAAGCCGACAAGTTTAAATGGTGAACTTAAGGTTAATTTTCAAAAGGCTGCAAGCGGTAGTAATCATATACTCTCTATTTACGTAGCTAACAGAAGGTCTTTTAATAGGTTTGTACTTTCTCTTGAAACAAGAGTTCTTATGAGTATAACAGAGCTATTGGACTATATTTTAGAGGGAAAGGGAAATAAAATTTTGAAAACCGTAGACTATTCTCTCGCAATCGAAGAAGGTAGAATAATACTAAAGCATAAAGACAAAGAGCTTACTAATCTCTCGGGTCTCATCTCATCAATTTATTCAAACTCAAGGTGGTATGATTCAAGCAATGCTATATGGGATATAAACAAAATAAATGCCGAAACTATTCTTATAAAAGCCCGGTGGAACGACCTACCTATAACGCAAAATTGGAGGCTGACCTTAAAAGAAAATCGTCTCGAATGGGATATTGATATGGAAGCGAATGAAACATTTGAGGCAAAGGAACATAAGGTGGGCATATTCCTCACCGATAAATATCAAAACTGGATAAGTTCATATGAAGAAGGTGTTTTCCCAATATTAAATAAAAACTGGGAAGAAATAACCTTGCGCAACAATCTTACTGATTCTATAGGTGTTAGAAATTCCAAAGATTCAGCATGCGGCCCACTTCCGGGGATATTGTTTTTTATAAAAGACAAGAATACCTCTAATCTTCCTCTTATTCAGAACTCAGATGAAGCATCTTCAAGCAGGTCCTTAAATGCAAAGCTATCTCCAAAGGTTTTTAAGCCAGGCAATTATAGCTACTTTTCTGGTTCCATAAAGTTTATAGAAGATGAAAAGCAAATAGAAAAATATCTTTTGCAGCATAGAAACAAATTAAGAGAACTAAGTACCATATCCACCGATTCCTGCTCTTTTATAGTTGAAGAAGGTAGAATAATACTAAAGCATAAAGACAAAGAGCTTACTAATCTCTCGGGTCTCATCTCATCAATTTATTCAAACTCAAGGTGGTATGATTCAAGCAATGCTATATGGGATATAAACAAAATAAATGCCGAAACTATTCTTATAAAAGCCCGGTGGAACGACCTACCTATAACGCAAAATTGGAGGCTGACCTTAAAAGAAAATCGTCTCGAATGGGATATTGATATGGAAGCGAATGAAACATTTGAGGCAAAGGAACATAAGGTGGGCATATTCCTCACCGATAAATATCAAAACTGGATAAGTTCATATGAAGAAGGTGTTTTCCCAATATTAAATAAAAACTGGGAAGAAATAACCTTGCGCAACAATCTTACTGATTCTATAGGTGTTAGAAATTCCAAAGATTCAGCATGCGGCCCACTTCCGGGGATATTGTTTTTTATAAAAGACAAGAATACCTCTAATCTTCCTCTTATTCAGAACTCAGATGAAGCATCTTCAAGCAGGTCCTTAAATGCAAAGCTATCTCCAAAGGTTTTTAAGCCAGGCAATTATAGCTACTTTTCTGGTTCCATAAAGTTTATAGAAGATGAAAAGCAAATAGAAAAATATCTTTTGCAGCATAGAAACAAATTAAGAGAACTAAGTACCATATCCACCGATTCCTGCTCTTTTATAGTTGAAGAAGGTAAGATAAGAATCAGGCATAAGGATTCCGAGGTTACTAGGTTTTCTGGACTGAATAATAGATTTATTTATCAAGACATCGAATATGAAGCGGATAAAGCCCAGTGGAATATTGTAAAGTTAGGCGACAAAACGATTGAATGCCAATTGGCTTGGAGGGGTTGCCCATTTACCCAAAGCTGGTTGTTGGAATTTCTAAGCAAGGATAGGCTGTTGGTTGAAATTTACTTTAATCTAAATAAAGAAGCAAAAATTGGGGATATATCAACCGAACTTTTTTTGTCGGAATCATATGCAGGATGGTTTACTGACAAAGAAAAGGGAGATTTTTTAGATTCCGATAGAATAGGAGATGTAATTCCAGTAAGGCTTCTGTATAACAAAAGCAGACTATTAGGAGTAGGTTCGGTTAAAAAAGAGACCTCAGTACTTCCCATGCTAATTTTGCATAATCAGATTGATAAACCCATACTCTCAACAATGTGCAAATTATTTAAAAATTCAGAAGAGGCAGTTATGTTTTCATTGTTTAATATTCCTGCAGTACCGCTGGAAAGTTATAAAGAGGGTAGACACCTATTTGCTAAATTTGAATTGGCTTTTCAGGACCTAGTTGAATTTAATCAAAGTTCAGTACAGGATTTGGATTCTAAAAATACTCATACAATCGCATTTAATAAAAGAGGAACTAATTTTATTTTTGACGATGGCAAGGGCAGATTGTTTTTTAATGATACAGAACTGACAAAGGCATTAGGGATTTTTACCTCTATCTGTTCTTCTAAAATATGGCATGATTCTGCGCAGGCGCAGTGGAAACAGATTTCTTCATCAAGCGACAGCCTTGAGGTAGAGGGTATATGGGCGAGGTTACCGCTGATTCAAAGCTGGAAATTTGTTTTCGAAAGTAGAAATTCTTTACTATGGGAGATTAAATGCAAAGCATATAAAAATCTTTCTGTTGAGAGGGAACAATTTGGCATTATGCTGACAGACAGGTTTTTAAAGTGGGAGGTTGAAAAAGAAGCAAGCGGAATATTCCATAATGATTTTAGTAACCAGTACGACATTATTTCCTGCCGAATGTGGTCAGGGAAGATTAGGCCACATAAAAGAATAATTCTTCTTTCTCAGCCGGGTTTGCCAAATATTGTAGTCGAGTTTCCCTTTTTTAAGGAAGGTTTCTGGGTGGTTATAGAGAATTCCGATGATGTCTATTCTTCGAGAGTTATACAAGCGCAGAGAATTTACAAATCAGATACATCTGATACCAAAGAACTAGTTACCAGTTTTTTTCAGGTAAGGTTCTTATTTGAAACTTAAAATGATAGATATTTCAAGCCTTATTAAAAATTTGAGAAAAAATAAAAACAGTAAAAGTCACCTAATTTCTTGTGATAAACTTCATCTATCTTATTCTAAAGAAAGGGGCTTAATAGGCTGGTCAGGATATGAAATTACCGGCGCGTATGGTTTCTTTAGTTCCTTCAGCGTATTAGATACCATTCATTATTCCTTCGGGGCAGAGTGGCTTATAGAAAGAGAAAATAAGAGCAGTTTAATCTTAAGACTTAGATTTAAAGATATACCCTTAACTCAAATCTGGCGGTTCGAGATGACAGATAAGAACAGTATAATATGGAATGTTGAAGCTGAATTTGAGGAGAATCTTGTCTTTGATGATGCCCAGGCAGGGCTTTTTGTAAACGGAAACTACGCCAACTGGGTAAATACTTACGAAGAGGATGCGTTTTTGCCTATAAGGGGCTGGCAGGATATGTTTTTAAATAACCTCGAAAGCAGGATTATAGGCGTGCGCGGGTTCTATGATAAGCGTTTTTTTGTGCCCTCGTTGTTTATCGATTTTTCTGAAAATAATTCTGACCTTAGGCCTGTTATAAGAAATACCTCCAGGGATTTAAATTCCAGAATACTCGCAGCCTCTTTTGAAGGTGGAGAAAAAAAGGAAGGTATCTATAATTTCTTCAACTGCAGGATAGAGTTAATTGATTCAGAAGAAAAAACAGACTTATTTGTGGAAGGTTTGAGAAACAAACTATTTAAAGACAGGGAATTAGGATTTATTTTTAGCTAATTGAGGGGTCGGGGTGTTTTCTATATGTTTTCCCGAGCCCTCATTCTGAGCGGAGTGAAGAATCACTAGTCAATTCATCTTTTCGCGAGATCCTTCGTCGCTTCGCTCCTCAGGATGAGCAGTCGACATCATAGAAAAACTCCCCGACTGCTCAGCTAATTAATCAAATTACTATGGAGATATTACTTTCCAATCCGCCGTGGTCCAAGAATGGTTATTGCGGGGTCAGGGCAGGCTCAAGATGGCCGCACATAAAAGACAAGACAGAGGGTGGCTACCTACCATTTCCTTTCTATCTCGCGTATACCGCCTCTCTTATTAAAAGTGAGAATTTTAAATTTAGATTATGGGATGCGTTATCGGAGGGAGTTTCAAAAGAAGAATTTGTAAGAGAAGTTTTGAGAAAGGACTATAAGCTTATAATCATAGAAACCTCCACCGCCTCGTTAAACAATGATTTAGAAATTTTAAAAAGAATTAAGAAAAAGGGCTCAATAATAGCCGTAGCAGGCCCTGACATATGCATAAGAAATCCCCGATTTTTGGTTGAGAATGAGTTTGTGGACTGTGTGATTATAGGCGAGTATGAATATACTGTTTTAGAAATTGTTAAGCGTATACAAAACGGCAGTCCGCTTGACGATATTCTCGGGCTTATATATAGAGATGGTAGGGGTGATATAAAGACCAACCCCTTAAGACCGCTGATTTCAAATCTGGATGAACTGCCCTGGCCGCACAGAGAAGGCCTTCCTATGATGAAATATCTGGATGCCCCTGGAGATATGCCGCTTCCAAGCGTCCAGCTTATTGCCTCAAGAGGTTGCCCTTTTAGGTGTATATTCTGCGCATGGCCACAGCTTATGTACGGGGGTAATTCCTACAGAACCAGGAGCATTATAGATGTGCTGGATGAGATGGAATTTGTGGTGCGGGAATTAAAATTTAAATCTGTCTACTTTGATGACGATACATTTAATATAGGAAAAGACAGAATGCTTAAGTTTGCAAAAGAACTTACAAAAAGGAACCGGGATAACCGCATAAATGTGCCCTGGGCAATAATGGCAAGAGCTGACCTTATGGATGAGGATATTCTATACAGGTTTCAAAGTTGCGGGCTTCACGCGATTAAATATGGCGTTGAATCCTCAGATAAAAAACTTCTTGAAAATGCTAATAAGGGAACGGATCTAGAGAGGGTTAAGGCGATGGTCAGCCTGACAAAAAAACTTGGAATTAAAACCCATCTTACCTTTACGTTCGGCTTGCCGGGCGAAAATTGGTTTACAATTTTAAATACCCTAAATTTTGTAGTCCGCCAAGACCCGGACAGCGTTCAATTTTCCATCGCCACTCCTTTTCCCGGTACCTATTTCTATGAATTTGTAAAAAAGAAGAATTTCCTGGTATCAAATGAACCTTCAGATTACGATGGAAACCAGAAGAGCGTTATAAGGACAGAATATCTAAATGCTGTGGATTTAGAGCATGCCAGGGGACTTGCATATAGAATATGGAATTGCCATCTTAGATTTAGAAAACTTTATAATATACTAAGCGCCTTAATTAGAAGACCTCGCAGGAAACCCTCGTATTCATATCTTAGATTTTTGGTTACCTCGGTGAAGGAAAACAGTTTAAACTCTACTATTATTAAACTGCTGAAATTTTTTAGTCCGTCCAGGTTAAAGGGGCATTACTTTGAGATTCTCGGCATAAGAAGCGGCTCCCTCGCTTACAAAGGGCCAAACTTTATACATATAGACCTTACCAATAATTGTAATAATAATTGTATCGGATGTTGGTGCAATTCGCCTCTGTTGGGTGAAAAGAAAATAGAAATAGAAGAGAAGAATAAATTTTTACCGTACGCGCTTCTGGTGAATCTAATTGAAGAGACAAGAAGAATGGGGACAAAGAGGGTTGCCTTCGGAGGCGGCGGCGAGCCCTTAATGCATCCGGACTTCCTTAGACTGGTAAGACTCACAAAGGAGAAAGGGCTTGAGTGTTACATATCCACAAATTTTACTCTGGTTGATATGAACCTATTGGATGAACTGATAAAGGTTAAACCCCAGGAGCTTGCGGTAAGCATATGGGCTGCTACTGGCGAGACTTATTGCCTGGTTCATCCCAATAAAGATATGCAGGATTTTAAAAATATCAAAAGCAACCTTTCTTATTTAAATAATAGAAAAAAATTATATCCGAAGGTTAAGATATGCAATGTGATTACCAGATTGAACTATTTTGAGATGGAAGAAATGGTGGAATTTGCCTTAAAAACAAAATCCGACATTGTAGAGTTTACCGTAATAGATGTTATACCAGCTAAGACAGAAAGCCTGCTTCTTGGCGAAAAAGAGAGAAACAGCGTACTAAAGAGTTGTGAGGCTATCAGGAAAAAATTTTTAAAAAGGCGCGCTAAAATGAAAATATCAAATTTAGACCTATTCGAGAGGAGAATTTCTAATCCGGATTCCGCCAGAGGTATCTATGACAGTGATATAATTGGGAAGATACCCTGCTATACCGGATGGACCTTTTCGCGGATTTCGGCAAACGGTAATGTAAACTTCTGTCTTAAATCGCATAGATTCCCTGTCGGCAACATTTACAGAGAAAGATTTTCCGATATTTGGAATTCCGAACTACAGCTTAAGTTGCGCAAAAGCGCTCTAGCAGATAGAACCGATAACTTTTTCAAAATGACAGGAAACGCCGAGAATGCTTATCCGGGTTGCGAAAGGGTATGCGATGATTTGGTAAGAAATATGTATACCCACAATAAAATCTTGTCACTGACTCTGGTCGAAAGACTAATACTTTCTATTTTAGAAAAAGCCTATGGAAGAAAACTTGAAAAATAATCTGCGCTTTGAAGAAGAGAAGAAAAATCCTGCTGAAATATTGATGAAAAGGGAATACGCCTTAACAGAATTAACAAACGAATTGGATAATATCTACAAAAGCAGGTCATGGAAATTTCTTTTAAAGGTAGTTTATCTAAAAAAATATATCTCTGTATGGATAAAAAAGACAATCTCGTTTTTTATTTTATTGTTTTTATTTGCCCTGTCAATCTTGACTATTCTTTATTTAGCCCTCTTAAAAAAAATAAAGGGCACAATAATTTTTCCGGGAAATTAGGGATATGAAAATCCTGTTGATACATCCGCATGAGGTTTTTTCCAAAGAAGAACCCTGGACAACCCGCATTCTAAGTATTGCAGAGGCACTTGTTGGTATTGGGCATGAAGTAAGATTGGTTCATTTTCCTCTGAAAGATTCCGAGCCTAAAAATTATGCGCACAAACAGCTAGAGATAATACCATTAAGCAGAAGACTTGGCCTCGGAATATTCTTTAAAAATATCATTAGATTATGCCATTTGGCCCGTTGGTCGGATATTGTACATTTCCAAAAATGTTATTATTACGCCTCTATACCGGTGCTTATAGCCTCGTTACTTACGAACAGACCCGTGCACTATGACTGGGATGACTGGGAGATGAAGATATACTTTTATCCCAAAAGGCAGTCGAGGCTCACGGGCATATTCTTAGGGGTCTTAGAATTTTTCATACCCTATCTGGCGGATACGGTATCGGTTTCAAGCGAGAGATTAAGACGCCTGTGCATTGAAAGAGGAATAATAAAGGACAGGATATTCAAGGTTTCCGTAGGCGCTGATTTAGTAAGATTTAATCCCGAAGTTTCCGGAGATTTTATCAGGTCAAAATATGATATAAAAGACCCCCTGGTTATATACGTGGGGCAACTGCACGGCGCACAATATGCGGAGCTCTTCATAAAGGCCGCCAACGAGATATTAAAATCCAATACTTGTGTTAGTTTTATGATTGTAGGCGGCGGTTATAGGTTGCCATTTTTGAAAGACCTGGCGGCTACAATGGGTCTTAAGAAAAAATTAATCTTTACAGGCGCTGTCAGGTACGATGAAGTTCCATTCTATATAGCAAGCGCAGATGTCACAGTCGCCTGTTTTGAAGAGAACGACATAACCCGATGCAAAAGCCCGCTTAAGATAGCCGAATATATGGCCTGCGGTAAGGCGATTGTTGCCAGCAATGTGGGAGAGATTAGGAATATGGTTGGGGGCGCAGGCTTACTTACCAGGCCGGGGGATATTTTTTCTCTTTCCGAAGGTATAAACAGGCTGCTTGTTGACAGCCAATTAAGAAAAAGGCTTGGCTTACTTTCCAGAAAAAGGGCCGAGGAAAAGTATAACTGGAATCGCATTGCCTTGAATCTGTTAAGGGCGTATAACATGGCGCTTCATCTTGAAAATAAAAGCAGATATGAAGTGCTTATACCTGTAGGGGATTTCGTAAATAGTAACTATGAACCCCTTTTGCAAAATATGGATTTTCCCATATCAGAGATTAAATATTTTTTAGAATTCGAAACTTTTATCAGATACCATGGCCTGTACGAGGTTTTTATAAAATATGCCTCTGCCTCAAAAAGGTCATGCGAGGTACATATAGACAACAGGCTCCTTAATTATCTGTGCCTTGAAGAAATAACTGCCGATAGCGAAGATTTTAAATGGTCAAGGATTAGGCGCATTGATATTGCGCCCGGTTTTCATACGCTTAGAATCATTTTTCATAACCTTCCCTCTAATATAAGTCATGTCAAATTTGTAAAGGTATAGATGAGAATAATTTTTATTACGAGAGAATCCCGGAAGTCTCCCGGAGCTAGAATAAGGTGTTATAATCTGGCAGAGGGCTTAAAAAATCTTGGCCTGGATGCGGCTGTTCTGTCTTTTGCTGATGATCTGGGTGCGCCTGACGGAAAAGAAGAGCATAAAATGGGCATAAGTAAAAAACTTTTTTTTAACCTTAAGGCATTTTTTCTGTTATTAAAAGAAAAGAAATATACGATTTTTTTTATACAAAGGAGCAATTATCACTCCCTTGCACCCTTTTTAGTACATCTAATTAAAGGGAATAGACTTGTCCTTGATATAGATGACTGGGAGTTAAGGGAGGACCTGAAATATTATTCAAAATTTTTTTCTAACTCAAAAGCAGAATTATTTTTAAGATTATTAGGAGGACGCTCAGAGTTTATTCTCACCGCAACCTCTTACTTAAGAGATTTCATGAGAAGGTATAATAAAGAATCGCATATTTTAAAAAATGCGGTGGATGTTTCTAAATTTAACCCCAAAGGAAAAAGCCTTTATAGAAAATATATTTTATTCTCGTGGATAGGCACGGTGCACAGGACAGACGATGTGGCAAATATCAGTTTTATAACAGAATGCTTCATAGAATTAAAGAAGACTTGCCCTGATATCCGCTTGGATATTGTGGGGGATGGCCGTTATTTTGAAAGAGTACATAATCTAAACCAGGGTACTCTGGGTTTTGGTATTTCTATAAAGAACTGGATTAGAAGCGACCTTATACCAGAATATCTGGATACTATAGACGTAGGCCTTTGCCCTCTCATTCAAAATACAAGATTTAATCTTTCCAAGAGCCCTGTGAAATTACTTGAGTATATGGCAATGGGTAAACCTGCTGTAGTAAGCCGAGTAGGCCAAGCAAGCGAACTTATCAGAGACGGGGAGAATGGTTTTTTAGCCGAAAATAAAGAAGAATTTATAAACAAGATGAGAACTTTGGCAGAGGATAAACACTTAAGGGAAAGAATGGGCCTGAATGCGCTTAAAACCATAAGGCTAAACTTTAGTATCTCGAAGCAGGCAGAGAGTCTATACTATTTAATAAGAGAGAATTGTAATAACTGATGAAGGTTGTACTTACCAACTCCATAGGTGTGAATTCTAGGGGTTTCTACATCATTCACTCTCCGAGCAGGTGGTCCTGCGCAGTAAAGGATAAACAGAGCTGGTTTGCCTATTATCCATGGGAATTAGCATATCTTTCAAGCCTTCTCAAGAGGGAAACCGGCCTCACCGTTAAACTTCTAGATGGCTGTTTAAATAGAGACAATTCAAGCAGCCTTTTTAACAGGATTTCAAACGAGAGACCGGACTGGCTGGTTATGGAGTGCTCATCTATGGTGTTTTCAGAAAATTTAGCACTGGCGAAAAGAATAAAGGATACCTTCGGCACAAGACTCATATTCGCCGGCCAGCACGCAAGCGCTTTTCCAGGAGAACTCATTAAGGAAGGGGTTGATTATGTATGCACAGGCGAATACGAAAATTCTGTTCTGGATATCTTGAAAGCCGCGCCGATAAGCGAAATAGAGGGTGTTTATCCTAATAAAAGGCGAAAACTCTTAAGCCTCCAGGAGTTGCCCTGGCCCGAGGATGAGGATGTCAGCAGGCTTAGTTACGCTTACCCGGGCGAGCCAAGCTCAGAATTTATCGAAATCCAGATGTATGCTACCAGGGGGTGCCTTAGACGCTGTAATTTTTGCGTTGCCTCTCATGTATATTATGATGGGCCTAATTACAGGTTAAGAAAAATTGACGATATAATAGATGAGATAAAATATCTAATGGATAAATATCCCTTGATGGAGGGAGTATTCTTCGATGAAGAGGTTCATAATGCAAAGAGGGATTTCACCATATCCTTATGTGATGCGATAATTGAAAACGGCCTTAACAGGCTTCATTTTGAGGCGATGTGCGATATACAACTCTTTGACGCGGAGATATTAAAACAAATGAAAAGAGCAGGCTATTATAAAATAAGATTTGGAATAGAATCCTCAAGCGAGATTGTTATGCGGTCTATCGGCAAGCTGATACCCAAAAGCCTTTTGATGGAGGCCTTAAAGGAGGTAAAATCCTACGGGCTCAAGACCTACGGAGCCTTTACCTTCGGAGCCCTGAATTCTACAAAAGCGGAAGACTTAAAGACTATAACTCTAATACGTCACTTGATAAGGGAGGGCTTGCTCGATAATTTACAGATATCGATATGCACGCCGCAGCCAGGCACACCATTTTATGAGTTTATCAACAAAAAAGGGTATTTGGCCACCGAAGATTTTAGTAAATTTGACGGTGGGAATTTTTCGGTGGTCGATTACCCGGATTATAAAAAAGAGGAAATTGAAAAGAGTGCGGAACTGGGTTTTTTAATAAGAGATCATTGTTATCTATGGAGAAGGCTATCTAAAAACCAGCTATTCGGATGGTTTTTAGATATTTACCGAAAATACGGTTTTTTAAGTACTGTCAGGAAGATTCTAAAAAGAATAAAAAGGGAGATAAGGTTTTTTAATATCCAGATATGCCAGAGGTTTCTATAATAATAGTTTCAAAAGATTCGCTTAGTTTTTTAAAAAGGTGCCTTGAGTCAATATTCAAACAGACCTTCAGTAGTTTTGAGGTTATAATAGTTGACAACGGCTCATCTGACGGCACATTAGATTTTATAAAACAGGATTATCCCCAGATTACCCTTATAGCCAACAAAGAAAATCTGGGTTTCTGCGCTGCTAACAATCAAGGCATAGAATTAGCGCAAGGCAAATTTATTTTGACGCTGAACTCCGATGTATATCTTCATAAGGATTACATAAAAAGTATAGTTAGTGCAGTTTCCGATGCCAGGGAAGTAGGTATGGCGACTGGAAAACTTCTGCAGTTTGACCTTGAGCATGTTGACTCCTGCGGGCTTTATCTGTCAAAATCAAGGAGGCTTTTTGATATTGGACGTGGAAAACCGAAGGCTTGCTTTAATTCCAAGACTTATATATTGGGCCCCTGCGCTGCAGCTGCGCTATACAGGAGAGATATGCTTGAAGAGATAAAGCATTTTGGCGAATATTTTGATAACGACTTCTTCTTTCTGGTGGAGGATTTTGACATAGCCCTGAGGGCGCAGCATAAAGGCTGGAAGGCGCTCTTTGTCCCAGATGCCATAGGCTATCATTTTAGAAATAGTTCGGATTGTAAGAGGGATTTTATTCAGTACCTCTCATTTCGGAACCGCCTCTTTTTGTTATTAAAAAACGAGAGGCTCGGTACCTTTCTGGTTGACCTCCCATTTATTCTGGGTTATGATATTCTAAGACTGATTTATATATTTTTAATAAACAGGCATGCCAGGAAAAGTTTGTATAATATGTTTAAATTAACCCCCAGAATGCTCAAAAAACGCAAGGCGGTTTTTTCCTCGGGTGATAAAAATGAAAAATTTTATCAAAAGGATTAGAAAAAACAAGGAAATACTCACATCCCTTTTTATTCTCATGAAAGAGAATAAAAAATGGTGGCTTTTACCCATATTCATCATCCTCGCCCTCTTAAGTTTTTTCATCTGCCTGACCGGCAACCAGCCTGTTATACCCGCCATATATTCTCTGTTTTAAAGATATATGGCTATTAAAAAAATTTTTATCCTCCTCGTAAGCCTTCTCCTTTTTGTTTTTTCTGCTGAAATCCTGGCAAATTTTTTACTTAAGGATTTGCCTAAGGAAGAACTCAAGGCTTTCGCATTTAATAGCCAGACTCAGGAAGCGATACAGAATAAAACCTTTCTTAAAGATAATCTGCTTTTATGGAAGCTGAAACCTTCCCAGAGTTTTGTAAAAAAATTTACGTATGATAATTTTGACGGCGTGTACCTGATAAATTCCCTGGGTCTTAGGGGAGAAGACTTTTTGGTTGAAAAAAAACAGGGAGTATTCAGGACGATTTGCCTAGGGGATTCAGTTACCTTTGGCTGGCGCGTGGATTTTAAAAATTCATACCCAAAAAAGCTGGAAGGCCTGCTTACGCAGAATTTCCCACAAAAAAATTTTGAGGTTATAAATGCGGGCATACTGGGTTATACCTCCCTTCAGGGTACACGCTTTTTAAAAAGGGACCTCCTTAGACTTAAACCCGACCTTCTTGTTGCATATTTTGGGATTAACGACGGCGATAAGGCGGTTTATTTTAGCGATAAATATTTGAGCGTAAAGGACGATACGATTATGAAGATGGATGGTTTTTTAAAGCGATTTAAATCCTACAGGTTTTTAAAACATCTTCTGCTTAAGGCAATGAGTAGAAAAAGACTGCCTAAAGAAGAAAACCCAGAAAATACAAGAGTTTCGCCGGAAGATTACAGAGAGAATATGGGGGAGATTATAAGTCTGGCAAACGAGAGAAATGTCCCCCTCATTATAGTAATTCCCGTAATATACGAAAACGGCTTTGCCCAGAAGATTCGAAATTATGACTTAACCGAATGTCTGAATTTGAAAATAACCGGAAAGAATATAAAATACTTGAATCCTTTACCGGCTTTCAGTAGATTTAAAAATCAAAAACTGCTGTTTTTTGACAATAGCCACCCCACCGCTCTTGGCCACTCTATTATTGCAGAAGAAATATTTAAAACCCTTACCGAAGAGAATCTGATATAAAATATAACCTATTTATTTGTTAATTTTTTCTGTGCTTCCTGTATATAGATATAAAATTCTATGTTCGTAGGATATAAGTCTGTAGCAATTTTAAGTTCTTTAAGCGCCTCGCCAACCTTGTTATTTCTCAAAAGTACCACTCCTAAGTCAAGGTGATTGTATGCTGAAAAGGGATTCAGGCGGTTAGCCTCTTTATATTCAGAGATTGCCTTTTCAAGGAACAGTTTATCTTTCGAAATCAAAAATTCGTAGGATTTTGCAAGCCGGTTGTGATGTTTGTCATAAATAGGCATAAGTAACACCGTCCTCTTAAGAATTTTTATAGAGTTTTCATATTCTTTGTTTCTGATATGCTCCTCTGAAGTCTTTAGAAACATTAGTGAAATGCCGTTAAATAACCGAAACGCCAGCATAAAAAATATTAACCCCAGACTAAACACCGTTAGGGTTCGTTCTAAAAAAGGAGGTTTTTGCGACGATTGAATTTTAAGACTTTGTTCATCAGGTATCTTTAGGCGGGTATTTTCGTGGTCTAGTGAGATTAAGCCATCGCTTTTATTTGTTTTTATAACAGGCGTTATCAAACCCACGCTTATCCACCATAAAAATGATAGCTCTTCCACATAGAGGTCATAGTCAAAAAGGTTTCTTATAATAAAACTTAAAGAGGCGCAAAATATTCCTGCATCGAGATTCCCGGTAGCAGATTTTCCTATCTTCCTAAAAGCGGATTTTAAAAAAAAGAGAAAAAGACAAATTATACTTATAAATCCAAAAATCCCTGCCTCGGCAAAAATCTGCAGAAAGCTGTTATGCGCATACCGGGTTTCATCCGAGAGTGGATTTTTGTATTTTGTATAAAGGACGTTGAAATTGTCAAGGCCTATACCCGCAAACGGATGGGCGCCTATAATTGATAAAGCCGATTTCCAGTAGCCCAATCTCTGGATTAGGGAATTTTGTATACTAAATGAGCGGAGCGTTTCGTCAAGCCGCACATTTAAGATTAGAAAAGATATCATTAAAAATAGAGATAGGAAAATCAAGGCAGTTAATTTTAGGGCACTTTTATAGCGAACGTTGGAGTTTTTAATCAATAATGCTACAAATACTATAGAGCAGATTAAAAGCGAGATGAGGCCGCCTATGGATTTGGTTAACAAGAGGGCAGATACCGATATAAAAGTCCCCATAATACCAAGTAGCCGTAATCCCTTTTTTATACCCGGCGTAAAAGAAACACCGGTAGAGATAAAGCAGATATATAATAAAAATGCCGCTAACTTATCAGGCGAAAAGAAGGTGCCGAAAGCCCTTCTAAAAGCGAGAAAATCCCTCTCATACCTTGAGATGTTGGAAAGCTGCGGCGTTTCGGATATTATTTTAAGCGTGTTGCTTAACCCAAAGAAATATTGATATATGCTGTATGCACAGATAATGATGCCGCTTAGGAGAATAGCAAGAATTATTGATTTTTTTTTCTCCGTAGAAAAGTGCAGGGTCATAAAAAATATAGTAAGGTTTGACGCAAAGGATACACCAAAACATAGGCTATTATATTTGTTTATAGATACGAACTGGTTTATGAGCAATATGAATGAAAAAAATACTATAATTGGGCTCAGGGTTGTCTTATAATAAAATAGAGGATTTTTCTCCCGGGTGATTAGTATAGCAAAGGCAAGATAGGCAACTGCCCAGTTTGCTGTGCTTATAACAGGGAATACCCTTGAGGAGATAAAGGGATTGGCAAATATAATTAGTAAAAAGAGATAGAAAGAGAGGCGTTTAAGGCCTCCCATATTTTTAAACATAGGTGCGCTTATTATTGCAGATAATAGCTTTCTTGTCAAAAGCTCAGTTTGAGGTCTCTGAAAAAGTACCTTTGACACCGCAAAGACCGCAAAAACCCGCAGAGACACAAAGAGATTATCAACGAGAAGATTTTTGCGATTTTGCGGACATTTCGCGTTTTAGTGGTGTAAACCAACCTTTTCAGAAAGTTCAGTTTAAAATATTCATTAGAATATGACAGAGCGTGTGCTTGTATCCATAATAATTCCCAATTATAACAAAAGAGACCACCTTAAAAAGTGTCTTGAATCGGTTTTTAAACAAACCTATAAAGATATTGAAGTTATTGTAGTGGATAACGGCTCGATAGACGGCTCATATGAACTTATTGAAAAATACCAAACTATAAAATTAATAAAAAATTCCAGAAATGAGTTGTTTGCCAGAAGCGTAAATAAAGGAATAAGGGTTTCAAGGGGAAGGTATGTGTTATGTCTCAATAACGACGTTATGCTCATGGAAGACTTTATTGAGAGATTAATGAACGCTGCTTACCTCACTAACGAAAAAGTAGGGATATTCACAGGTAGGATTCTTTCCCATAAAGGCGATTCAATAGATTCGTGCGGACAGATCCTTTCTAAATCAAGGAGGGCCGAGGAGAGGGGCTATGGAAAAAAAGACCCGAGTTTGTACTCCGAAAAAGAGATTGTTTTTGGCGCATGTGCTGCCGCAGTTTTTTTTAAAAAAAATATGCTGGATGAAATTGCTATAAAGGGAGAGTATTTTGACGAGGACTTCGGGATATTCCTCGAGGACCTGGATATAAACTGGAGAGCTAATAATTCCGGCTGGAAAGCGCTTTACGTCCCGGATGCCATATGTTTTCATAAAAGGGGCACAACCACGCTTTCTCAAACTGAAGCCCCACGTGCATGCGCGTGGTCCTCTGGCAACGGGATAGAAAATCCTATTTTAAGTCAATTTATCCTGCCTAATATTCCGAAGGCACTTCAGGTTTACTTTATACGGAACAGGTATCTGGCTATAATAAAAAATGATTCCCCGAAAAAGTTTTTTTTAAACCTGCCTTTTATAATTCTGTACGAATTAAAAATCTGGCTATATGTTCTTTTTTTTAGACCGCAGTTATTTCTTTCGATTTTTTCATACCCCGGCTATTTCAGAAGGGCGTTCAAAAAGAGGGCAATTCTAAAAGCCGGATAAGCTTAAAAAAATCTTTACACTCTAACTTTAATATGCTATTTTAGTTCAATCCCTCGCAGAAATCCCCGGGCTTTGGTTCGACTTCGTCCCTCGACTTCGCTC
>CAZDNS010000033.1:0-3269 GCA_964506845.1 uncultured Planctomycetia bacterium
ATTATCTTCCCAGTAAGCGGATCTCTATCGCTGTAATCATATTTTTTCATCGTTGTAATCGATCTTTAATTTTTCTTCTTAAAAAACAACCAGTTTTTATCAGCAGCGAGTTTTGGCTTGAGTTTTACAAGGCAATATATCCCTTTTAATTTTTTGCCGTTTATATCAAAAATAACTTTATTTGATTTTATTTCTTTTGGCGAATAGGTTCCCTCGTCCCATATTTCAACGGTTCCTGCTCCATATTCTCCCTCTGGGATTACTCCTTCAAATTTCTCATAACCAAGCTGGTGGTCAGTCACTGCCACTGCAAGCCTTTTTGTCTTCTCGTCAAGCGGTGGTTCCTTTGGAACTGCCCAGCTTTTTAAAACGTCTTCCATTTCAAGTCTCAGGTCATAATGCAGGTGAGAGGCGTTGTGTTTGTGAATTACATAAATTAATCCCTTGGATTTTCCTTGCATTACGGATAAAATTGTTTAAAAGAGGGGCATAAATTTTTTAAAACACACTCCGGACAAAGCGGTTTCTTTGCTATACAGATTTTTCTTCCGTGGTCTATTAAAAGATAACTGAATCTTCCCCGCATATCCTTCGGGATAAGCACCATCAGGTCCTGTTCTATCTTTTGAGGGTCTTCATTTTTGGTGAGTCCGAGTCTTTGCGAAAGCCTTCTTACATGGGTATCAACTGCGATACCCTCTATTTTATTAAAGGCATTAAATAACACTATATTCGCTGTCTTTCTTGCCACGCCCGGCAGGGTTATTAATTTTTCCATTGTATCGGGGACATTAGCGTTAAATTTTTCGATAATAAGCCTTGCCGCATTTATAATATTCTTTGCCTTGTTATGATAAAAACCTGTGGAGCGGACATCCTGCTCAAACTCCTTTAAATTTGCGTTTGCATAGTCTTTAGCAGTTTTATATTTTTTAAAAAGTGTAGCGGTTACTCTATTTACCATAACATCTGTGCACTGGGCAGACAGGGCTGTTGCAATGAGAAGTTCTAAAGGATTGGAGAAATGAAGTGCTATGCGGGCGTTCGGGTATTCTTTTTTGAGCAGGCCTATTATTCTTGATGCTCGTTGTTTCTGATTCATCTTTTGAAAATTTAAATACCAAAAATCAAAATGTAAAATGACAATGTAAAATTCAAAAATGTTTTAAAAATTTTGCCTGCCCGCCGATTTGCTTTGGCAGGCGGGGATTTTGATATGTCATTTTGATATTTAAACTTTAGTTTTTGGATTATACCTCTATATAAACTATAGACTCGCTGCAATAAGCCCTGCTAAAACAACTATATCCTCAGTAGGGAATATATTGGTTATATTAGCATCAAATAAGATATTCGCTTCAGCGTCAAACTCTGCATCCTTTTTCCAGATACTTACTGCAACAGGGACTTTCTCAAACGCATTAAATTGTATACCTATATCTCCTATCTTAATCTGTTTTGCGTTCAGTTTTTCAATAAATGTCAATAAACCTTCGGGATTCTCTCCGTATTTTCTTATAATAGGTTCTATGGAGCGCTTTCTATAGGCAGGATAATAATATGGCCCCTCAGGCACATTTTTAAAGGATATCCACTCATTCTTTAAGGGAGGGATTCCTTTTAAATCGCTTATCAGATAGTGTAAAAGAAGGACTGAGATAGTCTCGTTTGCAGGTATGTTGCAGGATAATGAAAAAATAGCTCTTGCATTCAGGTCTATAGAATACCTGTCCTCAAGAAATCTTATCTCAAATAGAGTTTTTTCGGTAAGCGCTTTTAAATTTTCCCAAGCCTTATTAAGAGCAACTTTGTACATTATTTTTTTAACCTAAAACGTATGGTTTGTATTGCTACCATAGAAAATAAAACAAAATTTACTACCGTAAATGCCTTAAATACCGTATCGCTAGACATAAGCCCCGAAGGCATCATAAGCACAAGACAAATCCAGACGCCAAAAATCCAATACAGGCTTATATCTTCCGAGGAACGGCGTTTTTGAATTCTTAGAATTAAAGGGATGTTCCAAAAGGGCAAAATTATTGCTGCAATAAGTCCTATGGTTTTAATCATTATTCTTCTTGCGAGGTTTTGCCAGGGCTATCTTAATTTTATATAGAAGCTCTTTTTCCTCAAAAGGTTTTTGTACAAAACCGGAAACTCTTTGCAGATAGAATAAATCCCCTATCTTTTCTTCCTCTTTAGCGGTAAGCATTAAAACCGGGATATCCTTAGTCTCGTTATCCTTGCGAATCTCCCGCAGTATGGTATATCCATCCAGGTCAGGTAGCATAACATCCAAGAGTATAAGGTCAGGTTTTTCCACGCGCGCCTTGCCCAACCCTATTCTGCCGGCATTGGCAATAGTAACTACATAACCCAGTAGTTCTAAGCGAACCTTAAGAAGTTCCGTCAAATCCTTCTCGTCATCTATTATAAGTATTCGCATCTGCCAGGGTTCCATGCTATCCTCTTTTTATTTTTATATTATACCCCGATTTCCATCCAATTAAACAAAAATTTAACATTGTGCGGAATAGAAGCACCTGTCCCACCTACGAGGTGGGACAAAATCTTGCTTTATTCTGTGAGAGGGATTAATCTATTTTTTAACCTACGCGGTTGTTTTGGCGGTAATGAAAAAGATTTTAAATCTGCTGGCGGTAAACTTCAAAGACGCCTAAATCAAACTGTGTGCCAATTATGGTGCTTGCCGCCTCGCTTGTGTAAATATTAATTCCTGGCCTCAGGCCTTGTTCAAAAAGCCACGAGAGGAAAAATGCCTGGTTTGTTTGGCGCAATACCACAACAACATCCCCTGTTACCCCAAGCTGCCCCTTGACTCCTTCTGTATCTTCTAAGACATCCGAGATCACGATACGCATTACATCTTTCTCTTCGCCTGTTCGTCCTGCAACCCTTCCTATTGCTTCTGCAGTGTTTAAGACTCCTGTTTCTCTGTCAACGACTATCTCTAATCTCCTGCCACCCAAGATCTCATCCGACAAACCAAGTACTTCTTTTAGATAGCCGTCGAGCTCCACTCCTTCGGGCAAGTTAGAATCATGCACCACAATACGAACCTTTTTCACCTTTGCCGGCAGGTTAGTAATAGAAAACCTTAAATCAGCTGTATTCTTTAAAGTGTCGGTTGAAAGATCAATTACCGCTGTTTCCGCTAATCCATCTTCGGGCATTTGCCTTGATTGCATTGCATATCCCTTAAGCGTTGTATTTGCTGAAACGCTAGCGTGTAACCTATCTGCCAC
>CAZDNS010000033.1:3369-11603 GCA_964506845.1 uncultured Planctomycetia bacterium
CTTTCTCGCCAATCATTTTCTACCGTATTATAATCAAGCCCGACTTGCACAAAAAGTTCCTGAAGGGTCATGCTCTCGTCTGCTCGGGCAGCAGCGTTCCATAACTCAAGTACTTTGTTGATTCCATGAAGAACATAAATTCTATGGAAAAGATGCGCCCCCATCTGCGCTAATGGTTCATATGCTTCGGGTACACTCGTTAACTCTAATCTTTTCCCTAAGTCATTATAAGCACTCCAAAGTACGGGAATTGTCATATGGTAATTCACTGTGTTGGCCGGGTCTGCTTCATAGGCTGCCCAGAGAGCAATGCCTTCGGTAAGCATAACAAACGGAGGTTGCGCTTTGCCAACCATAGACCATGTAAACCAATGAGTTACTTCTTCGCGTAAGAAGCGCTGCATTTCTTTGAATGGAATAATAATTGTTTTTGTTCCGTGGTTATAATACGCCCCTCTATCATCCAGATAATCAAAGGGAGTGATTACAATTTTTACTTCCTCAAGATTGGCAACGTCAATCTCAAATAATTTACCAAGATTAACTACAAATTCCTCGAGTTCTCGGACAATTGGTTCAACGGTAAGCTCCTCGCTGGTATAGATATTAAACCTGCCTGAACGTGAATGAAAATATTTCCATTCATGCTGATTAACATCATTTAAGCCCTGTTCTCTAATAATTGGCATTCCTTCATGGTCCGTATTAATTGCCTCTAAAATTGCTTGCACTCTGGTTTGAGATATCTTATCAAAAATGGGCGTTTGGGCGGCAGTGGCGACCACAGCTTTTTCAACTTCTGCATGGAGTTTCTTTTGTAACATCCCAAACAAAGGAGTCCCTGATAAGACTGGCCGAAGTTCATCCATAATGGCTATTTTCTCCTGCCCAGCTAATTTAATTATATACTCTACATCCTCAGTATCATTTTCTTCGGTATGGGCTTCTTTGCCTTGACCTGTTAACTCATGCTTGCTTATTTCATGGTATAGGGTAGCGTCTGCCATAATAAATCTAGCCTTGT
This sequence comes from uncultured Planctomycetia bacterium, assembly GCA_964506845.1. Taxonomy (GTDB): domain Bacteria; phylum Omnitrophota; class Gorgyraeia; order VGKN01; family VGKN01; genus CAZDNS01. The sequence goes on from CAZDNS010000033.1 coordinate 4,394, forward strand.
CATTTATCTTACTTAACCCTTTGCTTAACAGGACGAGTTTATTCCCTACACAGTCACCGCCTAAGGCAGCATTAGGTAGTTTATCCGCGGCGACTATAAGTAAGTCTGAGAGTGCTTGTTGTATTTGTTCTTTTGAATATCCTTTTTGCCTTAAGGTGTTGACTTGTCTATTTATCATTGTTTGTATATCTTCTTTTGTAATACCTGTTTCTTTTATATTGTTTGCAACAAGAATCGTAGTTTCTTCTCCCTCAACAGTAATGGTAACTTTTGTATGCATACCCTTTGCGCCATAATAGGCTAATACTTCTTCTGCTTTAGTCATATTGTCAACAAGCATTGCCCCTTCGCCTTCACCAAGTTCGTGCTCCTTAAGCAGATGGCTATCCTCCAAGGGTTCTTTATGTTCGGTGAGGTGGAAGGCGGCGGATTCGCCGGATTGCCTTGCCAGATTTTCCAAAGCCGCTATCGCACCTGAAGTCTCAAGCGATTCTGCTATTTCAGCTGCGCTATTTCCTAAGACTTCGAGCACCTTATTAAACGATGTCTGTCTAATTTTGCTTACATCGCCACCTGCTTTCTCATATTCTCTCCAGGCATCTAAAAATATATTTGCATCTTCTTGCAATATAGGCGCTATATTAACCTCTCCTGATAATGCTCTTTCTGCTAATCTTGTTAAATTCACCTTAACTCTATTAACATCTCCATCGACTGCTCCTAGCGCCCTTAAAAGCATAACCATTGCCCTAACAAAGCGGGTCTGCTGGTTGTTTAGCGCTTTAGGGGCTGATGCGGGTTGTATTCGGCCAAGAGATATAAGAGTTTCTAATGTCTTTTTATACAATAACCTATTAACAAAAAATGACATCCCAAGAGTCCTGCTTCCATCTCTACTTGCCCATTGGGCTATTGCAGTAAATTCCTCTTTTGTTAATCCAATTTTTGTGAGCACAGCTTCTTTGGGAACATTTTGACTATCCGTACTTCCTTCCGCAAACAAAAGGCGATAATCTTTCATGCCTACTTTTGGATCATACGCAGACACCTTGGAACCTTCCTTTTCAGCAGATTTGTCTCTTAATTGAAAATTTGATTCGGGAACTTCCACAAGTAAATATATCTCAGGCAATACCCCATCCGAAGAACTTAGTTTTCCATAGCTTGAAGTAAAAATTATCGTTCCCTGTAATCTCTCAAAAAATTCAGAAAGCGGCATAAACATTTCTGCCAAAACTTCTATCTTATTTCCCGCTTTCTTGGCCGCACTAAGCTTAAACGTCGCTTCAATTCTATCGGCTCGCCATTGCTGTCTCCAATAATCTTCAAGATTAGCATCTAACAGGAAATACCAAATCTCTCCTACGGGTTCATGCCCGGCCTCTTCTCCATGAAAACCTATCCTTGGAAGTTTTACGATATCTGTTGATTGCAACCCAACTTCAAGCGCTGAAATATCCCGTTCCAACGAATCTAAATCAGTATAAACTCTGGGTACTGCTCGAGGCAGAGCTTGAGGTGGTGCAGTTAGTTCCACGCCTCTGCCTGCTTTAGCCTCTAGAACCGACGGAAATAGTTCATCTATTAATGGGATGTAATCATTCTTTCGGTTCTGTTGCTCTGGAGATTCAAATGCAAGCTCTAAAACCTTCATAAATAGTGTGCGGTCCGCCTGTTCCCAAAAAGCACTATATGGATACCGGGAGTTAATCACGGCCTCTAGGCTACTTCTCAATGCTAAAAGATGTTGATTTCCTCGCTTATTCAACACCTCAAGCGCCTTAGCCTTATTATCTTCTTTTATCCCATTATCCCTTGCATTAGTATCCGCATCCCACCATAATCCAACAGCTAAAATTAACTTTTGAAGCCTGCCCCGCTTTACTGCATCCTCTCCAGCTTCACTATACATTCTAACAAATCTTTGATGGGGTGTTTCGGTTGGGGATACTGGCATTTCTTCTTCAGGTGCAGCTTCGCGTGGAGTTAGAGATTCATTCCATTCAACAGTTGTTCCATTTAAAGAATTTAGATCTTTTACGCTCAATTTATAGGTATCATCTTTTTCGCCACGAGTCACTTTTACCAGAAAATGGCTTGGAGCAAGTTTGGGGTCACCGTGTAATCTGTAGTCGTTCTTATATCCTCTTTCTCCCCCGATCCGGAACTCATATCCCAAAGCAAAGTTTCTAACATTACCCAGCGGCCATCCTTCTTTTGAATCATAACGCTGAAAATTAACGGTATAATTTTCAACCCAAATCCTATAAGTAAATAGCCCTGCAGTTATCCAAACATCACCAACAAACAATACCTCAAGTTCAGTCTCTCCTTTTTCTACACTGAGTGTCTTAATTTTTTTAACTGGTTCTTTAAGCACGGCTGCTGGCGTATGTCCTTCAACCTGTCCAATAAAACTTGCAACTATGGTATTTTCTATAAGATTAACTAAAGCAACTCTTGAAATTTCCCTTGCTTCAGGGTCAGGAAATGCGTCTCCAAATTTTCCTAAATCTGTATGCAATTCAGTAAATAGCACAATTTTTGAGGCTGCTTCTGGAATAGCGTTGATAAGTGCCTGCCTATGCTCATCGCTTGCGACCACAATAATATCTGAATTTTTTACAAAATCGGCAGTAACCTGTTGCGAACGAAAATCATTTATAATATCAGCGTCAACCCCTCTCCCTATTAGGAGTTGCTCTAGTTCCAACGAAAGGGGTTCTCCTTCTAACCCTACTAGCCTTGTAGCTATTCCAGCTGATTGAACTCTAACATTGCTCTTGCCAAGCTGTTGTAGCCTATTCTTTAACATAATATGAGCGATAGCGCTACGGTTCTTGTTTGCCGTACAAACAAAACTAATTGTTACATTCTCATTATTTCTAACGCGGCTTAATATACGCTCTAAAAATTGAGAGGCAGGCCTATCTTCTTCAACAGCCTTAGGTTTTTTAAGCTCTGTATGCGCTCTATACGTTGCAAGTTTAAATAAAACATTCTGTGCTGTATCAGAATAGTCTTTGTTGTAAGTTTTTGCAATATTCACAGCATCTTCAATATGTCTTTCTATATTTGGTTCACTTGTTGCATATTGATTGACGGCGGAAATTAGCTCCTCTTTATTTTTTATATTTGTCTTAGTAAAAATAATCCCCATTATATATTGATTATCAACCACATTGCCCTGCGAAAGAATAAGTTCACGGACAGTTTCGCGTGAGCCTTGAGAATATAAAAGGGCGATAAGAAGTAATTTGAACTCTCTTGTTCTTCCGTCAAAGAAAATTATTTCTTGCTGTATTATGTTGGCCGTTTCATCCTCAACCGGTGCGGCTTCGGGGCTTTTAGTCAAAATAGGCGCGGGTGATAATTTATTTAAAACCTTGTCTCTAAATTCTTGCACCACGGGTAACTTATCAATATAGGCTGAGGCATCCCAGTAATCACTATGCTGCCATTCGCCCTTATAACCTTCGGGAATTTCACTCTCATATTCGTTTGCTGGCGTAAGAAAATCGCTGGGTATATATATTGTATTTTTTCTTATCCCAAAACGAGTAATTTCTGAATGAGTTCCCTGAACATCGCCAATCCACACGCGCCCTTTCATATCTACATTAAAAAGATATTGTGCCTCTTTATTTTTTGAGATTATCCTATATGAAGTAACTTTGCCTCCGTAAACCGGATTATCAGTTTCAAATGTTTCAACAACTCCATTTTCAAAATCGGGTTCAAAGCCTGGTGTAAAACCAAATGTTTCTGGAATACCTTTTGGAAAAATCATCTCTCCCTTGACGAATTCTATTTGATCTCTATCATGCGCATTAAATTTCCCAATCAAAATTTGTTCTTCAGGTTCTTTTTCATCTTTTTGCTCTGCTTCTTCTCCCCTCTCGTATGCTATCATTGACTTCATAAATGAATCCGCAGGCATATGAGAATCTTTTGCCCTCAATATTTCATAGAACGCTTCTTTTTCTTCGAGTTTGCCTTTAGAAAGAGCCGTTTGATAAATTTTCTCAAATGTGGATTGTAATTCTAATGGCAAAGTAGTGGTAGCTTGCCCTAGTCCTTTTCCTATCCATCTTCTTTCTGGCCTTCTGTGCGACGCTACCCTTAGCACATTTTGAGAGTTACTTCTGTAAACCGACCTTGTAAATATCTCTTCTTTATCTGTTTTTGGATTTTTTCTATAAAAATAATATACAAACGATGCTCTCCCATGCGATGGCGTATAGGGTTCGGACACATAATAGGCTACGCCATTAGCGACAATCTTATAATGAGGCTGAAAGCCTGCATTCATCAATTCCTCATAGGCGATATCTCCTGATATCTGCACCGGCACTCGTTTAACAAGTTGTTCAAATTCTCCTTCTATTCCTTCTGTATAAAGCTTCGCTGTTGGTAGCCCGCCTATATCTGGTTTTGCACTAGCTGTAATTTGTCCAGATGTTAACAATTGATTGACTTCTTCAAAAACCTCTTCTCTGTCTCTTACGCTTGGGCCAGGAACCCAGTTTTGACCTAAGGCTCCATTAGTATATTTTAGCAGGATTTGATATCCATCTTTATCAAGTTGTTTTGCTTTATGCAGCTTGTACAATTTAATAAAATCAGTAAGATTTTTCTGTGCAATATAAATTAAGAGTTGTTTCAGTTGCTCTCTTTGCGGGGCTGTTTGTTGCTGTAATGCTGCGATTTGAGCAGCGTTACGAACAAGATTTATCGGATATTTTGCCTGTATATCTTCTTCAGATGCACCTCTTCCAAATTTCACAAGATGACCCAATACCTCATGCTCCCAGAACTGCTTTTTTGCCTCTGCAGATAGGCTTTTTATAAACTTAACTCTCTTGGGCGAGAGGTATACCTGTTTTAAACTGTGGCTATAAGTTTCGCCTCCTCTTCCTGGATGAGCTATCAATATCTTATCAAATTCCTTTAACCCTGGTATTTCATATACAGTTACGTTATTTCTCTCTGCAATGCCATCTGGGTCTAAATCTCTTAAGTCTTCTTCGGTAAGTTCTCCGGCTTCTCCTGATGCAAAATCCTGCAAAACTGCTTGATTAACAGCAATATGTTGCTCTTCTGTAAGTCCACGGCCTTCTACGGTAATTGCACCACCTCTTCCAGCCTGCCTTCCTAATGTATTTGTCCTAAGCGCTGGCACTAAGGCATAGGATTGAGCTAATGGCAGGGAAAAGTCGGAAAAGAGAAAGACTTCTAAGAGAATTAATGAAATAAATCTTCTTGTTGATTTAATTAATACGGGGTAGGGAAATATTTTGAGATTACACCTGTTAAAAATCTCTATCAGCAAATCAAAGAGAGGGTTTTTGGCAAAAATGCTTCTTTTCATTTTCAATCTGGAGGTTTTATTGTCTGCCATTTTTTAACGCCTTTAATATGTTATTACTAAGTAATAAAAATAATAAACCTATTAAAAAATAGGTCCTCTATTTAAAATATGGAATATATTTATAGATTTGTCAAGGGCGGGGGAGAAAAAAGTTATAAGTCAAAAGTCACAAGTTAGGGAGGGGATGAGAAATACTTATTGAGTTATTGCCCGCCAAAATACTTGGCGGGTCCGCCACGATTTGTGGCGGAAGTTATTGGGAATTAGTGAAGAGTGAAATGAATTGCACTATAATAACTCTTTGTTAATCTTCTGGCGCCAAGAATTAAAAAAAGCGAGCATCTCTTTAAAATCCACAGGCTCTACAAGAAGTAACATCTCGGGAGAGTTATCTTTAAAGGTATTTATCCTCTCTAAAGCCACGCCTAACCAATATAAATCAAAACCAGGGTCTTTGAGTTTAGCCTTATTCATTAAATCTTCGGGCAAAAACTTTGCCTGTTTCACCAAAAAATATACATCGATAAAATCTCTCAAAGTTGCTCTGCCGAACAAGGCTAAGAGTTTATTTGCCGCTATATCAACAAGACTATCTATTTTTAATCCTGGATGTTCGGAGAATTCTTTTACTTGTTCAAGGCGAAAAGCCGCATCGCAACCTAAATGGACAATTGTAGTTTCATCTTGCATCTTTGCCAAAAGTTCCACAAAAGAGTGTACCTCACGATGCCTTTGTATATCCATCTTTTTAGCCCTGAGCGCTTCTTCTAAATGATAACTAAGAGGAAGAACAAGCTCTTCCTCTGTGGTGAAAAAATCAAGGTCGTTACTCCTTCTGTGTTTTAAGTAAAAATAAGCCAGGGCTGTCCCGCCTGAGAGATAGAAATGTTCGCTGTCTGAAACCTTACAAAAAACACCCAGTATCTCCTTCTGAGTATTATTAATTATCTCCAATAAAATCCTCCCAGAATTTTCTTACTTCAAGAGGAAGAAAATGCTTTAACCTTATGAATGCGGATTTAAAACTCTCTCTACCGATATTCTTAAAAAGTGTTCGTATATCTTCTGTTCTGCCGCAGGTAACTACCTGTTGAACATACATATCCAATTGCGACGGTTCGGATAAGTCTAATTTTATGTTGTCCTTTAAAAACCAGAATAATCTTTTGTCTGGGGTTATATACATAGTTTACCTCTCCTTAATTTTGCAGTTTAACATTTCTTAATAATAACTGTCAATTATAAACAAAAGGGGGGCTGGGGTTATTAATTATTCTCAGGCTAAATCTTAACCTTAAGTTCTTGTTCTATTTTTCTTATTCTATCTAATAATTGTCTCCTTATATGACCATATCTGGAGTTAAGGAGATTTAACGCTTTTTTATATGCCCTTAGGGCATCTTTCGCCCTACCAAGGTTATACATCGCATCTGCTAAATTTTCATAAGTAACGGCGCGTTTAGAATCAAATTTTATTGCCCTTTTAAAACATTTTATCGCCTCTGTGTGCCGCCCTAATTTATTTAAAAGCCAACCCTTATTGTGATATATGGTGGCAAAATCGGGTTCGGCTTTTATACCTTTATCAAAATATCCCAATGCTCCATCGATAACTCCGAGTTCTATCATACAGAGTGCCCTGTCATTATATGAAGCACCATCCTTAGGATTAAACTTGATTGCCCTGTCAAAATGCCATATTGCTTTCTTAAAATTCTCATTTAATATCTCAATTTGGCCTTTAAAGTATTCTATCTCGCCCAGCAATTCTTTATCGCGTGCAAGGCGAAGTCCTTCATAGGTGAGCTTCTTTGCCTTCTTGTCCTCCTGATAGGTAAT
>CAZDNS010000033.1:11703-17954 GCA_964506845.1 uncultured Planctomycetia bacterium
AAGCCCGGGCGGCATATGAAAAAAACTGCCCTCTTTGCCGATATAAGTTTTACTTCCTAAAAGAAATTTACCCTTACCCTGTAAAACAAGAATACCTGCTGCAAACGGTGCAGTGTGCTTGCTTAATTTCTGACCCTTCTCAAAACAGAAGAGTACGTATTTCACTTCTTTCCTATCAATAAGCGTTTTGCTTACAATACCATCTTTGGCAAATTCAATACTTACTTTTAAATTAAATATGGCGGCTTTTAACATAGTTTAACCTCCTTTAGCACCGCTAAGACACAAAAAATCCGCAAAAACGCAAAATATCCTTTGCGCCTTTGCGGTCCCTTTGGTGGTTTTGCGGTGAAAAAATTAAAAAGCCGATAAAGCATGTCAGGAAACCCTCCAGTATTTCCTGTCTTCGGCAACCCAGCCACCCTATTATCAGCCTTGCCTTCCTCTATAGGCAAGTGAGTTTTGACAACTTAGGTCTGTGGTTTTGTGTCCTACGATTTCTCGTAGTTTACCTTTATCGGCTCTAATAAAAATATAACATATCTTTTAAAAATTTCAAGACTCACACAAAATAGTAGAGAGAAGCGAGTAGCAAGATAAACAATTCTCTTTACTCTCTACTTGCCTGCCTGTCGGCAGACAGGTTGCTCGCTACTTCTATTATGGGCTACATACCGCGCAGGGAGAATAACCTTTCTTTATTGCCTCTTCTCTGTCGGTAAACTCTACCTTGTTTGAGGAGCTTATATTAGATGCCCATCTGCAGTTTAAATAATGAAGCTTCATAGATTTTTTGCTAGCCACATAACCAATGCCTTGCGAGAAAGATTTTGTAGACTTAACTACTTCTATGAGCGGTATTTTATCTATGCCTAATTCATCCTTAAAACTGAAGGTGTTGGGTTTTTTGCCCGCATAAAGTCTATCAAATTCCTCTTTGTATATCTCGGCTATCTCTCTGGAATTTATCACAAGCACATTCTCATCATTTTCGAACTCTGCTCTTTTTGTCCAGTTGTATGAGCCTGTCAGAATAGTTGTTTCATCTATAATGCAGAATTTATTGTGCATTATACCTTTCCCTTTGATTGTTCTTACGGGAATCCCGTTGTTTCTAAGATAGATATCCTTAGAGTATTTATCGTAATCGCCATCAGCGGCATTTAAGCACACCCTTACCTCAACACCTCTTTGCCTTGCTTTTACAAGCGCCTGGGCAATCTCTCTTGAGGTAAAAAAGTACATAGCAATATAGATAGAACTCTTTGCGCCATCAATCTGGCGTATTACTTCCTTAGCGCAGGCATCCTGTGGTGAAAAAAATATTTTGACCTGATTTGGTTCTAGGGTAATGGGTATCTTTTGCGGCGGTGCACAACTATGGGCAAGAAATAAAAGGGAGATTACGAGGAGGGTTATAAAAAATTTTCGCATTGAACTAATAACTGATGGCTTCTTTGGCTCGCCTACGCTACACATATAGAAATTTCAAAGAAGCATGCTTCGTCGAGCTCATCCGCCATAGCCATATTTGACATTTAGCATTCATAGGCGAAGGCGGATGGTGCCGGGAGCCGGAGTTGAACCGGCACGGAGCGAAGCTCCATTGGATTTTAAGTCCAAGGCGTCTGCCAATTCCGCCATCCCGGCAAGATATGTTCGAATAGTATCAAAAAAAATATGGTGTGTCAATAAAAGCATCAGAAGCGCCTCAAGTGGCAAGATATAGTTATTGGTAATTAGTAATTGAGTAATTAAAATCGTTTATCGCTAATTCCTATTTACTTATTACTTAATTGAGCAGTCGGGGAGTTTTCTTCGTCTGTTCGACTGCTCATCCTGAGGTCGTCCGAATGATGACCGAAGGATCTCCTGAGATCCTTCGTCGCTTCGCTCCTCAGGATGATGGGTCGGAGAAACATATAAAAAATACCCCGACCCCTCACTTAATTACTATATCTTAGTAAATAACGTCGCTGCCAGTCTGCCGAAGGCAAAACCTATGGCGCAGGAAATTATTCCTACTAATACCATTTCAAGGACGCCGATTATCCATTTTTGCTTTATAAATAACGCTTTGAATAACCCTACTGCAAATAAGAATATTACCACAAGGCCTGCTGCTATGTTAAGCGCAAAGACAGATTTATCAAAGATTATAAACGGAAGTATTGGGACAACCGCTCCCAGAAGATACGAAATACCCGAGAGAAGGCCAATGCTTACCGGATTGTCAAAGGTTTCCTCAAAAAGACCGAGTTCCTCCTTTATCATAAAACCTAGCCATCTTTTTTTATCGGAAGTTATATGCTTTGTGGCTATCTCGGCTTGTTCCTTTTCAAGCCCCATATCGCAGAGGATTTCTCTCACCTCCTCAGCCTCTTTCTGCGGCATTTCATCGAGTTCTCTTTTCTCCCGCTCTATCTGGTTCTCGAAGAAATCCATCTGCGATTTGGTGGAGATATATGCGCCAAAGAAAATCGCAAGTGTTCCAGATACCAGATTTGCCAGGGCGGCAAAGAGTATAGTTTTAGAGTTTAAATTTGAGGCCGTAACGCCTGCGAGAAACGCAACAGTTGCAACAAGCCCGGCCTTAAGGGCATAGATAATATCCCTTATAACTCTACCCTCAGGCGTGTGCCAGTTTTCTCCGTGGAATTTTTTTAGATAATTCATTTTAAACAAAGGTTGATGTTTTTCTTGGTCTTAACTTATTACTTTATAACTAATAACTTAATAACTATTTCGATGGTTTTTTCTCTATCATACTTGCCGTCCAGTAATCCGCCCAATGTAAAAGCAGCGTCAGGGGAACTTCTTTGTGTTTTATGCTCTCTCCCTCCGGCACAAATAGACCGTCATGATACGCAACTGCCTGCGCCTCTTCTTCTTTCAGTTTTATATGTTGGGAAATGATAAAAAGACTCCTTGTGGCAATTCCCATAGCAGTTAGGCTGGGATTAGTCTTATATAGAATACCCTTTTCAATTTCCCATTTATTATCATTGGGAAGATAATAGGGTTTTCCGGGTAGCCCTACTTTGCCTACATCGTGAAACAAACCGACTACTATACAACTCTCATCGGGAATTGAGGGCAAAAGGCAATTCTTTATCTTAAATAACTGCTCCGTTACATTTACAGAATGCTCTAAAAGTCCACCTTCCTTACTAAGGTGATATCTGGTGCTTGCAGGTGCTGTAAGCCAATTCGTTTTTGCTTCTAAAAACTCGGCAAATTTTAACACTTCTTCTTTTCTCTCGCTTGTTTTATTCAATAATTCTTTATACCTTACTTTCTCATCCATTTTATCCTCCGCTCGTCGTATATGGGCATATATTTGAAAAGGCGCAGTATCTGCAGGCAAGGTATGTGGGCTTTGGGTCAAAAATCTGCCCTCTTATGCGGAGGGACACTTCCCTAATTTTTTCTACCATCTCTTCAAGATCCTCCTCAGTCCTCTTAGAGGTGCCTACTAACCCGGACTCAATAAAATGAAGCTCAACCCTATCCGGAATCTTCCCGAATTTCTCTTTATAGGCAAGGCTGTAAATGGAAAGCTGGGGACTCTCCCTTGCCCGCTCATGAGCCTCCTTTTCTTTTGTTATCTGCGATGTCTTAAAATCGATTATGGTAACCACTCCGTCATTAATATCAATCCTGTCCCATCTTCCCTTAACCAGGTTATTGCCGAGTTTAAAGCTGAATTTCTCTTCGGCAAGGGTGGGAATTTTTTTAAGCCTCTCCTGCTCTTCGAAAAATCTCCTAAGAGCGTTCTCGCCCGCCTTAAGACGCTCCTCCTCATGCAGCCTTGTAAGAAACCCTTCTGATACCCAACTTGCATGGAATGCGTCTATAAGGTCTTTTACGCTGACAGGTTTATTTTTAATCTTTGCTATGTGATAAAACTGGACTGCGTCATGCACCGCCTTTCCGTAGACGACAGCATGATGCTGCAAGACCGGCACTCTCATTATATGGACATACTTATACTTAAGCGGACAGGTAGAATAATCATCCACATGCAGATAGCTTAACGTTAAAATCTCCTCCTCGTTTTTTTTCTTTTTCTTTGGCTTCTGCAAAATCGGGGGCGCATGTCTTTTTATAACCTCGACTGCGGAGGTTTTTTTTGTCTCAAATTCCGGCTTTGGCAAGCCTAATGCCTCAAGCACAAACTGGCTTATTTTCCTTTCCCTTAATCCTCCGTAGTCCCTTGCAGAGGTGAGATATAATTCTCGCTTTGCGCGCGTCATCCCCACATAAAACAGCCTGCGTTCCTCCTGTGTATGGAAATCCCCGGAGGGTAAAATCTCCTTTATCAGTTCATTTGGAAATTCTATCGGGTCTTTCCTTCGTGGCCATGGGAATTTTCCCATAACCAGGCTTACCAGAAACACCGCATTAAACTCTAAGCCCTTTGCCTTATGGACTGTCAGGATGTTAACCGCATGGCTATCTATATCCGCCTCAACCGTGGCAGGGTCATCGCCTGCCTCAATAAGACTGTCCAAGTGGCTTACAAATTCTACTACCCTATCCTCTTTCGCTATTGTTTCAAAGTCTTTGACTATCTCAAAAAACTTGGCGATATTCTGAACCTTTTCTTCTGACTCGGACGACCCAGATTTGACAAGGGATTTTAGATATCCTGTCTCGGTCAAGAATCTATAAAGCACTCTTCCTGTCGTAAGGTCTCGAGAGGCCTCGCTAAATTTCTCTATATCTTTAAGAATTTTTTCTATGCACTTTCTTGTCTCCTGCGATAAATCTCTTAGTTCCTCAAACCTATCCAGGTTCTGGAATAGATAAAATAAAGACCTGTTGTTTCTGTTTGCGATGTCCATTACCCTGTTAAGCTCGAGCATATTAAACTTATACACATCGGATGAAACGAGGTGAAAAAGGCTGATGCTGTCGGAAAGATTTGAGATAGCCTTTAAAAACGAGGTGAGCAGTCTTATCTCCTGCCTTGAATATAACCCTTGGTTTCCGCTAAATCGCCACGGGATGCCCTTCATATTGAGCGCCCTGATAAAGGGGTCCGCATCCTTATTTGAGCGCACCAATATCGCAAAATCGGAATATTTATATTTTCCCGAGCTTATCTTCTTTTCTATAAGCTCGGCTACCCCATCTGCCTCGCTGGAAACGGTGTCAAAATGCAGGTGCTTAACCTCCTTCCCTTTTTTTGTAACGCCCTCTAATTTTTTATCTATATCGCACCTTATCTCAAGCCTGTCAGGGTTATTGTGTTTTATAAGGGTATATGCTCGGTCCAATATTATCTGGGTAGAGCGGTAGTTTTTGGTAAGGACAACCTTTTTGGAATCCTTATAGGTATCCATAAAATTCAGTATGTTGCTTATAGCGGCCCCCCTGAACTTATAAATGCTTTGGTCATCATCTCCGACGACAGTAAGATTTCTGTCTTTGGCTGCCAGCAGTTTCACAAGTTCAAACTGAGCATAGTTTGTATCCTGAAATTCGTCTACCAGAATATACTTAAACTGTTTCTGGTAAGTTTTTAGTATGAGCGGGTGTTCCCTCAGGAGTTTAAGACACAGATATACCTGATCGCCAAAATCCACCCTGTTATTTTTGCTTGTTAATTCTTGATATTTGGTATATGAATATGCTATCTCCCGCTGCTGAATAACTAATTCTTTTAACTCTTCGTCGTTGGGTTTTTCCTTTAGTTTATCCTCAAGCTTTGTTGTATAATCAAGGTGTTCTTTTGGGCTTGTATCCTCATCTTTTGCGCGGCTAAATAAAACTACAAGCGCCTCAATAAATTTTGTCGGATCGCTCAGCGGCCTGAAATAATTCAACGGGAATTCAAAAAGATGCTCTCTAAAGAATATTATCTGTTCGGGTCGGGTAAGGACTTTAAAATTCGGGTCAAGCCCTATTGCCAGGGCATTCTCTCTCAAGATTCTATCCCCAAAGGCATGGAAGGTGCTTATCCAGACATTCGTATAACCGTAAGGCACCAGAATATCCACGCCCTCTTCCATATTTACCGCTGCCTTCTCGGTAAATGTCAGGGCAACTATCTCCTCTGGTAGCGCTTTTTTTGTCTCAATAAGGTGGGCTATGCGCCTTGTGATAACAGAGGTTTTTCCTGTGCCTGCGCCTGCTATTATTAGAAGGGGCCCCTTGTCGTGCTTAACCGCTTCTTTTTGACGGGGATTTAGATCCTGTAGGATTTTATTGCTCATCGGCTTGAAAATAGTTGAATTTTAAGTATA
>CAZDNS010000034.1:0-17661 GCA_964506845.1 uncultured Planctomycetia bacterium
CCTTTAATGAGCAGATAATCCTTGACAAGCCTGTCAAGGATTATAGCGAAGCGTCTGCGAATTAAACCCTTGACATTTTACTATGGGTGCAACTTTTCTAAAGTGAGAGCGTTGAAAAAGCCTTTCTTTTCAATGCTCTCATCTCGAGGAGAGACGAAGTCTCGACGAGAGATCTGGTGATGCATACCTGAAAAACGCCTAAAGCACGGGTTTTGCAACGGTCTCAAAGTAAAATGTCAAGGGTCAAATTCAGACAGCAATTTACGTTTCCGCCAAAATGCTTTGCGGACCCGTCAACGCTTTGTGGCGGGCACTATCGTTCCGTAAAGTTGCGTCTTCATTTGACCTCCGCCAAATCCGCAAGTTTCTTTGCGCTGTCTTTAACAAATAACTTATTGCAATTTTCGGACATCCGTTTAAGAAGCGCCCTGTTATTATATAACTCTAAGAGTAAATTTTTCAACTCCCCTTTTGATAGGTCAGTCTCCTCTCTCAGCATACAGCAACCGGCCTCCTCTAATACCCTGGCATTCAAGCTCTGGTGGGCCATAGCGTAGGGATAGGGTATCAAAATAGAGGGAAGTTTAAAGAAAAGAATTTCGCATATAGTAGTGGCGCCGGACCTTGCAATAACTAAGTCGCTTGCCAGATAGGCAAGGCCTATCTCATCCAAAAAGGAAAAAACCATGGCATCCACACCCACCCTTCCATAAGATTCGCTGACAAGGTTATAATCCTTGTTTCCGGTTATATGCATCAGTTGCAATTTATCCCTCAACAAACCATTCAGCATAGAAACTGCCTCTGGTATAAGCATATTCAACCGGTGGGCGCCCTGACTGCCCCCTATTACCAGCACGCGAAACTTATCGTCTGAAATGGAAAGTCTGCCAATAGCGGTTTGTCTATCTATGTTAAAAAATTCCCGCCTAAGGGGATTTCCGGTCAGAGATACATTCTTGTTTCTTAGAAACTCTTGCGTCTTTTCAAAACTGATTGCTATCCTGTCAACAAAATACGCCAAGCACCTGTTAGCCCTTCCGGGCTTTACATTCTGCTCATGAATCAGGGTTTTCTTTTTAAGAAACAAACCTGCCACCATAACAGGAAAAGACACGTATCCGCCAAAACCAATAACCACGTCAGGTCTAAACCGCAGGATTAGTAAAAGACAGTCAAAGAACGCCTTGATAAGTCTGGCAATAGATAATAAATTTTTATAATCCAACCTGAACGTAACGGCATCTACCTTAAGTACGCTAAATTCAAATCCCCTTTTTGAAATTACTTTTGAATCAATTCCTTTCTTTGACGTAACGAACCATATTATATTATCCGGATTTCTGCCTTTAAGCTCTTCTGCCAGGGAGATAGCAGGAAAAAGATGACCACCAGTGCCTCCGGATGCAATCAGGACCCTCATACCAAGTCTCCTATGGGTTTTAGTCTATAGCGCGAGATGTTTAAAAGCAGGCTGACTGAGGCAAGGTTAAATATAAGGGATGAGCCGCCGTAACTTATAAACGGAAGCGGCAGCCCCTTTGTCGGGATAGAGCCGGTGGCAACTCCGATGTTTATAAGCGCTTCGAGGGCAATCATAGATATAATACCGAGCCCTAAAAGTTGCCCAAACTGGTCCGGAGAATTCAGGATTATCTTTGCGCTGCACAAGATAAAAAGAATAAAAAGGCCCAAAACAAATACCGTCCCGATGAATCCGAGTTCCTCTCCTATTATAGAAAATATAAAATCGGTATGCGCTGCAGGCAGATACAGGAGTTTTTGCCTGCTCTTTCCAAGGCCTACCCCGAATAACCCGCCTGAACCTAAAGCTATAAATGACTGGATAATCTGAAACCCTATTCCTTTAGGGTCCTCCCAGGGATTTAAAAAGGCCAATATCCTTTTTCTCCTGTATGCCACATTGAATATCAGCGCATAAAGCACCGGCAGGCTGCTTATTATCATCGGGACTATATAAATCAGTTTCATGCCTGCCACAAAAAACATCACAAATACCACAAATGTAACCGCAAAGGCAGTGCCTAAATCAGGCTGCAGGAGTATTAACCCTACGCAGCAACCCAGAATGAACATAGGAGGTATAAACCCGTAGAGGAAGCTTTTGAGTTTTTGCTGTCTCCTTGAAAGGGCATCCGCCATATATATAATTATGGAAAACTTCGCAAATTCAGACGGCTGAAAACTCAGCATACCCAGCCTAAACCATCGCTTGGCTCCTCCTATTTCCTTGCCTATATATGGAACCAGGACCAGCACCAATAATAAAAAGGATACTGCAAGAAGTGCCTTTGAATGTTTCTGGATAACTCTATAGTCAACGCTCATAATAACCAGCGAAATGGCAAAACCCAAAACCAGATACACGAGATGCCTCTTAAGAAAAAAGCTGCTGTCTCGGTATCGCTCTAATCCATACGCAGCACTTGCGCTATATATCATCACAATGCCCACGCAAATTAACACCAAGGTTATACTGAACAATAATAGCCTTGTCCTTCTCATCTAGCGATTGAATCTTTGATTTCAGATACAATTTCCTTAAAGCACTCTCCCCGCTCTTCAAAATTTTTGAACATATCAAAACTGGTGCACATAGGAGAAAGAAGCACGCACTCTCCAGGGCTTGCCTTTTGCCTTGCAATTAAAACCGCCTCCTTAAGTGAGGACGCAAGGCTAATCGGCGTAAGATCCTTTAAGGATTTTGCGATTTTCTCTCTTGATTCTCCGATAAGGACCATATGTTTCATTTTATCATCCATATGGGCCCTTAAGAGAGAAAAGTCGCTTCCCTTGTCCCTTCCGCCTGCTATAAGCACCACCTTCTCATCCAGGCTCGATATAGCCTTTAGTGTAGCATCCACTGTTGTAGATTTTGAATCATTTATATATTGGACACCATCGATTAAATCTACGAATTCGAACCGGTGCTCAAGCCCTTTAAAATCCGTCACACTTTTTCTGAGTGAATTCTCGCCTACCTTATATATTGAAGAAACTAAAATAGAGGCCATGATGTTTTCTAAGTTATGTCCTCCTCTTAGTTTGACCTCGGATATGTCAAATAGTTCTCTTTCAACACCGTCTAAGGCTACATAAAATTTACCCTCTTTA
Organism: uncultured Planctomycetia bacterium; assembly: GCA_964506845.1. Taxonomy (GTDB): domain Bacteria; phylum Omnitrophota; class Gorgyraeia; order VGKN01; family VGKN01; genus CAZDNS01. The sequence goes on from CAZDNS010000034.1 coordinate 3,136, forward strand.
ATATACGCGCCCTTGACAGGATTTTTCCTGCTAAAATAATAGATATTTGCGCTTATCTGATTTTTTAATAACTGTAGATATTTATCGTCCGAGTTCAAAATAGCGAAATCTTCTTTTGACTGATTTCTGAATATATTGCATTTTGCGTTTATATAATGGGTCATATCAGGGTGCCAATCTAAATGATTCTGCGATATGTTAAGAAGAATGCTTATAAAGGGTTTAAAGTATTTTATAAACTGCAACTGGAAAGAACTTGCCTCTAAAACCACGAGGCTGTCTTTTGTAAGAGATGAGACCATTTCTATAAAGGGGGTTCCGATATTGCCGCAGACAACTGCCTTTCTGCCGGAGTCAGTCAGAATCTTTCCTATAAGCGTGGTGACCGTAGATTTTCCATTTGTGCCGCTTACCGCCACAATCGGGCAAGGACAAAACCTGAAGGCAAGCTCTATCTCGCTTATAAGCTCTATATTCTCGGCTTTTGCCCACAGAATAGGCCTTGAGTCAAATTTAACGCCAGGGCTTGTGACAATAAGGTCACTTCCGGTTATGAAATTCCTCGTATGAGCTCCGGACTCAAATTCTATGCCTTCTTTCTTAAGGATTCCTATTGCTTCCTTAGTTTCAGCTGAGACAGAATTTTCGCTTACGCGAACCTTTTTAGCGCCCCTTGTCTTTAAAAACAGGGCACTACTTAGTCCAGTCTTACCAAACCCTATAACGGTTACCCTTTTATTTTTTAAAGCCATATTACCTTAGCTTTAAAGTGGAAAGGCTAAGTAACGCCAGGACTGCAGCCACTATCCATAGTCTAATAGTAACCTTGGATTCCTCCCAGCCTTTTAACTGGAAGTGATGATGCGCTGGCGCCATAAGAAATACCCTCTTTTTGTAAACCTTAAAGGAAAGGATCTGCAGTATCACCGACACTGCCTCAAATACAAATACCCCGCCTACCAGGGCAAGCACCAACTCCTTTTTTATAAATACGGCGACTGCTCCTATTGCGCCTCCAAGGGCAAGCGAACCTGTGTCTCCCATAAATATCGAGGCGGGATGGCAGTTGTACCACAGAAAACCAAGCCCTGCACCCACTACGCTTGCACAGAATACTGCAAGCTCGCCAGCGCCTGGAACATAAAAAATATTTAAGTATGCGCTAAAATCCCTGTGTCCGGATACATAGCTCAAACCGCTATAGGTAAGGGCGACCATAATCGTGCACCCTATTGCCAGGCCATCCAGGCCATCTGTCAGGTTGACCGCATTCGAAGAACCCACAATTACTAAAACCACAAATGGAATAAACCAGGCTCCAAGGTTAACGCTAATATTTTTAAAGAACGGCATATCGAGGGAGATATTTGCCTGTGGGTTAGAGTAAATCGCTATGGCAATTACCAGGCCTGCAATCACCTGGCCGGTTAATTTTATCCAGGGTTTAAGACCGAGAGAACACCTCTTTTTCATCTTTATAAAATCATCTGCAAAACCAAACAGCCCCAGAAAAAGGGTTACAAAAAGCACCAGTTGAACGTATACATTGGAAAGGTCTGCGCATAATAGAGTAGAGATTATTATGGATAATAAGATTAAAATCCCACCCATAGTGGGAGTGCCCTCTTTGTTTCTGTGAAGTTCATATAATTTTTTGACCGAATCTTCCTTCCTTATATTCTCGCCTATCTTTAGTTTCCTCAGTCTCTTGATAATTAGGGGACCGAGTATTATACTCACAAGAAATGCTATAACGCTGGCTAAGGCTGATCTAAAGGTTATATATTTAAATACATTGAATCCGAAGAAATATTCTCTTAAGGGGTACAGGAAGTGGTAAAGCAATTTAGCAGTTCCTCCATCTTTGTCAGCCTTGAGCCTTTAAACAGTATTATATCCTTTGGTCTTGTTTCCTTATTAAGCATCTTGAGGGCTTCCTTCTTCGTTTTAAAGCTATGGACATCTTCATCCCTCATTCCCGCCTCTATGGCACCAGATGCCATATCCTTAGAAAGGGCTCCCACAGTAACTAAAATATCTATTTTTTTACAGGCAATATAATTTCCTATTCTTCTGTGAAACCTGCGGGTATATCTACCCAGTTCCAGCATATCAGAAAAAACCGCTATTTTCCTTCCGCCATTAAAACCGGAAATTGCGTCTATAGCATTCTTTGCCGATAAGGGATTAGCGTTGTAGGTATCATCTATAATCAGCATATCCCTAAAACTCACCGTTTTCATTCTCATATCCGGCGCTTTAAAGGATTCAAATGCCTCTCTAAGTATCTTTACGCCCATACCGAGCATGCTTGAACAGGCTATTGCCGCCAGCGCATTATAGACATTGGGCATGCCCAACATCCTTAGCTTAAATGTATCTCTGCCGTTAAGTTTAAATCTGATTATCGCCTTACCTATGTCTAAGTGAGATGCGCGAAAGTCGCATTTGTTCTTTATGCCAAAGGTAACTTTTTTAAAGTTATATTTATGGCCGATGGCTTTAAGCCTTGGGTCATCTGCGTTAAGAATGGCTAAAGCCGAACTAGAGAGGTTTTTAAGCAATTCTTCCTTTGCCATTAGAACTCCGTTGATGTTTTTAACAAACTCCAAATGCGCCTCTCCCACGTTTGTTATTATGCCCACATTTGGTTTTAGGATTTTGGAGAGATAGTCTATTTCTCCAAGATGGTTCATACCTAGTTCAAGGACGGCGACATCAAAACTCTTGTCCAATTGAAAAAGGGTTATGGGTAAACCTATATGGTTATTCTTTGTGCCCTCGTTTCTTAAAACCTTTAATCTTGCCGATAGAAGATGAAACAGCATATCCTTTGTGGTGGTCTTTCCGCAGGTGCCGGTAACTGCTATAAAGGGTATATCGAATCTATCCCTGTAATAGCTGGAAATATCTCCGAGCGCTTTTAATGTATCCTTGACCTTGATTAGATTTTTTTTCTCTGCATATTCACTGGTAAGGCTGAAATCTCCGATATTTTTCCCCCCAACTATTGCACCGCAGGCGCCCTTTTTAAGGGCATCGACTACGAAATCGTGGCCGTCAAAGTTATCTCCTTTTATTGCTATAAATAAATCGCCCTTTTTAATAGTCCTTGAATCTATGGATATAGATTTAACGACGGTATCCGCTGCACCATTAACTACATTGCCACGGGTTACTCTTATAATTTCATCTAAATATAACGGATCCATCCTAATTTCTTCTTAAAAGTATCTTTTCTACCTCTTCCCTGTCATCAAAATGGATAAGCCTATCCTTAAATATCTGATATGCCTCGTGACCCTTTCCTGCTATTACCACAGTATCAGCGCTTTTTGCCATAATAAGCGCCTCTTTTATGGCAATACATCTATCCGGTATAACCTTAAAATTCTTAAACGAATCAGGGAATCCCTTGGTTATCTCGTCTGTTATCAACGCCGGGTCTTCAGAGCGCGGGTTATCATTCGTTATTATTACGTAATCTGCGAGTTCGCTTGCAACCTTTCCCATCAGGGGTCTTTTTATCCTGTCCCTGTCTCCGCCGCATCCGAAAACCGCTATCAGCCTTCCCTTTGTTAAATACCTTAGAATAGTGAGTATATTCTTCAGCGCATCCTCAGTATGGGCGTAATCGATAAAAACCTTGAAGGCCTGGCCGCACGAAACCTCCTCAAGCCTTCCCCTTACAAACCCTAATGATTCTATACCCTTTTTTATATACTCTTTTTCTATGCCGAAGCAGATACCCGCTCCCGCTGCTGCAAGGATATTATAGACATTGTGCATACCTATTAACTTGGTATGTATGTCAAGCCTTCCTCCGGGGAACCTGACCTCAAAATCCGAACCGTTTGTATCCATATTGTGTATTTCTACTGTAATATCCGATGGGGTTTTTATAGCGTAGGAAAGGCTTTTACCCCTTAGTCCTTGAGCGAGTTTTCTTCCATATTCATCATCTACGTTTATAACGGCTTTTCCATTCTCTTTAAGGAGACTGAAGAGTTTTGCTTTCGCCTTAAAATAATCTTCAAGGGTCCTGTGATAGTCCAGATGATCCTGTGTCATATTTGTGAATACGGCACAGGAAAAACCGATATTTATCACCCTGTTTTGCTCAAGGGCATGTGAGGAGATTTCCATTATGGCAAACTTTATTTTATTTTCCCTCATCTTGGCTAAATACCCTTGCAGCTCTATAGCGCCGGGCGTGGTATTATTGGCGGGAATAATCCTGTCACCTATCCTGTGGCTTATTGTTCCGATAAGACCTGTTTTAAAACCGGCCTCCTCAACTATATTCTTTATAAGATAGCTCGTTGTGGTCTTTCCGTTTGTCCCAGTTATGCCTATGGCGTTTAGATATATTGAGGGATTCTCGAAATATGCGCTTGCGAGCTCGCCTGCTATATGCCTTTTGTTCTCAACAAGTATCTTTACAAGACCACTGGGCGCAATAAAATCCTTATGGCTTAAAATAACCTTTGCGCCCTTAGCTATGGCTTCCTGTATAAAATCGTAGCCATCCTGCCTTTCTCCCTTAAGGGCAATAAAGAGGTATCCCTCTTTGACCATCTTTGAATTATCGGTAATACCTTTTATAGAAACGTCTTCATAGCCATTCGCATTATGACCAATTGCCTTGAGTAATTTATTAAGTCTCATATCACTTAATCCTTCGCTACCCTAATTTCTTTCTGCTGGGTGCCTGCTAAGTTCTTACCTGGCTCTATCTTAAGATACCTAAGGGCGTCGTTTGCTATCCTCTGAAAAACTGGTGCTGCCACAGTTCCTCCATAATAAAAAGGCCTTGGTTCGTCTACAACTACTACTATTGCAATGCGCGGTTTTTCAACAGGCGCAAATCCTATGAAGGAGGCCACAAAGCGCCTGTGCGAATAAATACCGCTTGGCTCTACCTTCTGCGCAGTCCCTGTTTTTCCCGCAGAGGTATAACCGTAAAGTTTTGCCTTTTGCCCTGTTCCTGTTTCCACAGCTTGCCATAGTATCGATTTCATCCTCATAGCCGTGTCTTCGGATATCACCCTTCTAAGGGGGGTTATTTTAAACTCCTTAATAGTCTCTCCCTCTGAATCTATAATCCTTCTTACGATCAGGGGTTTAATAAAAACCCCGTTATTTGCTATTGCTGAGATTGCGCAGGCAAGTTGAAGTGTGGTTACGGTAACCTCCTGGCCTATAGGTATGGCTGTAATTGATAGTTTTGACCAGAGGCGCGGAACCCTGATAAAACCACCTACCTCGCCGGGAAGTTCTATATTGGTTTTTGCGGCAACGCCATAAAGTTTTGCATATCTATAGAGCCTCTCTTGCCCAAGCCTCATAGCCACCTTGACTGTTCCTATATTGCTTGACTTTTCTATAACCTCTCTGAATTTAAGATATCCGTGCGGAACATGGTCGTGCAGGGAATGATTAAAAATTTTAAATTCGCCGTTTTCGCAAAAAAAATTTTCTTCCAAACCTACGATATTTTCCTCTAAGGCCGCAGAGGCAGTCACTATTTTAAAGGTAGAGCCCGGCTCAAACGTATCAGTGATAGCCCTATTTCGCCTTGAATCCTGGGAATAATCTGCTGTGTGATTGAGTTCGAAGGTGGGCCTGTTGGCAAGGGCAAGTATCTCTCCGGTGTTAGGGTCCATTACCACAACTGAAGCACCCTTGCATTTTGTTTCCTTATAAAGCCTGTCCAGTTCTCTTTCTGCAAAGTATTGAATCATCTCATCCAATGTCAAAACAAGGCTGTTTCCATCTCTGGCAGGTATAAAGCGCCACTCAAGGTGAAGCACCTCTCTTTTTTTTGCATCCCTGTTTATAATCTTTTGACCATCTTTGCCTTTTAAATACCTGTCAAAAAAAAGTTCAAGTCCCTCTAAACCCGTATTATCCGTACCGGCAAAACCAATCGTATGGCTTGCAAGCTCAGCCTTGGGATAGAATCGCCTGCCTTCTTTCACCATATCTATGTAATCCAATTTTTGAGACTTCACCCTGAAGGCGGTTATGTCGTCTATCTGTCTCTTTAGCCAGATAAAACCCTTATCACGGGATAGCCTTTCAAGCAAGAATGCCTTATCAAGCTTTAAGATAGGCGAAAGCATCTCTGCCACCTGCGATTTGTTTTTTATTTCCCTGGGAATTGCATACACTGAGTTCATATTGAGACTCACGGCGAGTTCCTTCATATTCCGGTCGTAGATATTTCCTCTTTTTGCGGGTATTTCGATAGAGATCAGGTGTTGTTTATCGGCGAGTTTTTTAAATTGAGATGCCCTAATAAGCTGCAGAAAACCTAACTTAAAAAGGAGAAGTATAAAACATATTATAAAACTTAAAAGAATTAATAAGAGGCGGGTCCTTTGCGCGCTTGTGTACACAACAAAAAAGCCTTATGGTGAAAAATTTATTATCCCGAATGAAATTGACTCATAATGGTGCTACCCGGGATATAATTCTATTTTGTAATGGTTTTAGCCTCTGCCTGGGTCCTGAGGGTAAAGATGTCAGATATCTTTCCTATAAATTTGCTAAAGGCATAATTTTTATGCGCCTCTCTGTAGGTCTTCGGCGCACCCTCAGCCTTAAGTATATGTTTATTTTCAAGGATGATAAAATTATTTTTACTAAATCCGGTTCCTTTCTCTAATTGCTTTGGCCCACAGAGCGCAAAGGTATTATATCTCAACTGGTTATTCTGGTCAAGGAGCGAGATATATTTTTTTTCCCTTTTGGAAATATCATAACCCAATTCCAAAAGTGCCACCTGCTCTCTTACATAAAAGAGTGACAATGCGGTTATTATAATTATAAAAGAAAAGAATTTTGAGAATTTCATATATTATTATCCGCCACCCTTTGCGCTGCGCGAAGCTTGGCGCTCCGTGAGCTGGGATTTACCGCTATCTCTTCACGGCTTGGCCTTAGGGGTTTCTTGGTCAAGATTTCTATGAGGCCTCTCTTTGAAAAATCCCTGAGCGTATGTTTTACTAATCTGTCTTCAAGGGAATGAAAGGATATGACGCAGAGCCTTCCCTCAGGCGCTAAAAGACCCATAGAGCCCTCTAAACCCTCCCTTAAAGAGTCAAGCTCCGAATTTATAAACATCCTTATTGCCTGAAAAGTCCTTGTGGCTGGATGAATCCTTCCAGAAAAAGGCACGGCTTTCTTTATTATGTCAGCAAGCAAGGTAGTAGTTAGAATTCTCTGCTTTCGGCGTTCGGTTACAATGGCATTTGCTATCCTATTTGAAAAACGCTCTTGGCCTAATGTCCTTATAATCTTTTCAAGCTCCTCTTTTGGAAGTTTGTTTACTACCTCAAACGCGCTTAGGTCAGCCTTCTTATCAAATCTCATATCAAGCGGGCTCTCCAGATTGAAACTGAAACCCCTTTCTTTTGAGCCTATTTGAAGGGAAGAAAATCCAAGGTCGAACAATATGCCGTTGAATTTTCTATCCATATTTACCCTTTGGGGCAATTTAGATATATTTCTAAAACTAAAATTTAACAACATAAATGCCCCTTTAAATTCCTTAAGATTATCTTCTGATATCTTTATTGCCTCTTCATCCAAATCAAGCCCTATTAAAAAACCGCCGGGAACTATTCTTTTTAAGATTTCTTTTGTATGCCCGGCGCCGCCAAGAGTGCAGTCAACGATATAATCGCCTGGTTTTGGTCTTAGGTATTCTACTACCTCCTTCGCCAATACCGGCACATGCACTTTCACATTTTCTATCTTTCTACCCCTCTTTGTTTGATTATTTACTACCTATGTTTCAAACAATTTTTCCGCAGTCTCTTCAAATGTGTCCTTCGAAGAGTTATAAAACCCTTTCCATTTGTCCTTTGCCCAGATCTCCATTCTGCTGGAAATACCTACTATTATCACATCGCGCTGTATAGAGGCGTATTCCTTCAGATACTGCGGTATTAAAATTCTGCCCTGTTTGTCGCAGGTTACCTCGCATGCCCCGGAAAAGAAAAGGCGGTTAAACTTTCTTGACTCTGCCTTTGTGAAAGAAAGCGTCTTAAATTTTTGCTCTTGAAGTTTCCATTCTTCCTCTGTAAATACAAAAAGGCAGCCATCCAGCCCGCGCGTAATAAAGAACTTCTCAACGTAATGCTCTTTAAAAATTTCTCTAAGCTTGGCGGGTATTATCAGCCTGTCCTTCCTGTCTATCTTATGCTCATATTCGCCGTAAAACATATTTCTTCTACTTTACTCCACTTTAAACCACTTTTACCCAAAAATATACACTATGCATAACTACTTGTCAATATAATTATTAAAATTTTTTTATACTACTAAGAAATGATATTTAGAGGGTGTGTATACCTGAAAAAATATGGCAGAATAATAAAGGGGGGCTTGTTAGAAACCGCAAAAGCGCAAAGACTTTTGCGTTTTTGCGATAGCGATTTAGCGGTTGTAAATTTTGTCTGCCTGTCGGCAGACAGGCGTTTCAGCGGTTGCAATAATTACGCTATAAAAACATCTCGCTGACTTCCGTATCTGAGCTCAATGAAATTTTTGAGTTTTCTGCTGCGGGTAGGATGCCTCAATTTTCTGAGAGCCTTGGCTTCAATCTGTCTTACCCTTTCTCTGGTCACGCTGAATATCGAACCCACCTCCTCCAATGTCCTCGGACATCCGTCCTCTATTCCAAAGCGCAATTTCAGGACTCTTTTTTCTCTGTCCGTAAGCGTGTCCAGCACAGAGGTTATCTGTTCCCTTAGCATAGAATATGCGGTTGCGCTTGCGGGCGAGATTGCGCGTTTATCCTCTATAAAATCGCCCAAATGGGTATCTCCCTCGTCTCCTATCGGCGTTTGAAGGGATATAGGCTCCTGCGCAATCTTCAATATGCCTCTCACCTTTTCCACGGGCACCCTCATTGAGCTTGCAATCTCTTCCGGCGTGGGTTCTTTTCCCTTCTCCTGTACAAGGGCGCGTGAAACCCTTATCAGTTTATTGATTGTCTCCGTCATATGAACAGGGATTCTTATTGTCCTGGCCTGGTCCGCTATCGCCCTTGTTATGGCCTGTCTTATCCACCAGGTAGCGTAGGTGCTGAACTTATAGCCTCGCTTATATTCAAATTTCTCAACCGCCTTCATAAGACCTATGTTTCCTTCCTGGATTAAGTCTAAAAAGGACAGTCCCCTATTCGTATATTTTTTTGCTATACTTACCACAAGCCTTAAGTTTGCCTCTATGAGTTTTTTCTTGGTTTTATTAAAACCTATTTCTAATGTCCTTATATTTTTCAGCGCCTCTTTTATTTTGAGATACGGCAGGTCGAATTCCAGGATAAGTTTTCTTTGTTTTTTTAGAAGCCTGGTTATTTGACCCCTTAACCTTTTGTGCCTTAGCCTGTCAATCTCTTTCTGCAGCTGGTCAAACTCATGCGCCTTAACCTTTATCTCTCTGGCTATATCCTGGATAACGCCAGAACTTAGACTTAGAGAATGCAGGATTGGATAAAAATTCCCGTCTCTCCGTGTTGAACGTAACCGTTTAATGGTTTTTAGAATCTTTTTAATGGTTCTCTTCTTTTTTAAACCGAATTCCTCGTTTAAAACTTCTTCTAAATTTACCTTATTCCTTATTATCTTGTTTACAAGGTCCAATACATAATACTTTGAAATTTTGCATCGCAGTACCGCTTCTCTGAGCCTTAATTCTGCCTGCTCAATCTTCTGGGCAAGATCTATCTCATCCTCCCTGGAGAGTAACGGAATTTGCCCCATCTGTTTTAGATACATCTTTACGGGGTCTTCTAAGCCGGGTTGTCTTGGGAGCTGCTCAACCTCTTCTTCCGGCTTCTCCGCTTCTTCATAGGAGGCACTCTTTTCAATCTCCTTATCTTTTGGGGATTCAACTATTTGGATATTCTCATCCCCTAACATCATGAGAACCTCGTCAATCTCTTCAGAAGAAACCATATCGTCAGGCAAAAGCTCATTTACCTCATCGTAAGTGAGGCGGCCTTTTTCTTTGCCTATCGCTATTAATTTCTGGATATCCTTATTGATTCTGTTTTTTCTTTTCTTTTTCATACATCTATCCTTAAGTTGAGATTGTTGAAAAACTCAACAATCTTTGATTACACCGATAAAGGCACCGATTACAGAGATAAAATCATCGTCGTTAATCGCTGTAATCGTTTTCTATAAATCGCTGTCCCGAATGAAGAAACTACTTTAGAATAACATCGGGATCCCGAAGTATTGCAAAAGAAGTTACTACATTCGGGATAATCAAGAACGTTGATGACTTTTTCAACGGTCTTAAGTTATTATTTCTGCCCCTTTACCAGACTGTTGTATTTATTAACGAGTCCAAGAACCAAATCCTCGTCCTTGATTTCCTGGGCTAATTTTATTCTATACTGGATTTCCTTCAGGGTTCTTTTCAGATTATCCTGTTTTACCCACTTTATGCAGTCAAGCAAATTTTTCCGCTTATCGGAAAGTTTATCCGCTTCAATCAGAACCTCGCATATAAGCTCCCGGATTTTTGCCTCTTCAAACTGACATAGTATATTCGATACGTTTATATCTGTCCCTTGATCCATTTCAAAGAGAAACGCCATTATCCTTTTTATATTCGGCTCTTGAAAATCATCAATAACCAGATTTTTCCTTAGCTCGCTAAGTGCACTTTTATCTTCTAAGGTAATTCCGAGGATAATGCGTTCGGCCTGCCTGGCATTAGTAAGGACATTTCTTTTTTGTATGTTTTCCAATTGGTACATAGGTGCGCTTTTTATCCGTTTTAATTCGCTAAGTAACGCTTCTTCATCTTCCAAAACACGCTCAGAGAGCCTTTTTATCAAATTTGTTTTTAAGACAGCGTTTTTCACCGCTGAAATCGTAGTAAGCATCTCGGATATAACTTTTAATTTATCCTTAAGATTTTTTATGTCATATTTCTTTAACAAAAAACTCAGCTTAAAATCAAAGAGGTCTCTTGCCTGACTTATTAAATAAATAAATTTCTCTGCCCCAAATTTCCTGACAAAATCATCCGGGTCAAAACCTTTCGGTAATTCAGCCACTGAAACATCCGCCTCAAACTCTAATAAAATCTCAAGTCCCCTAAGCGAAGCCAGCAAGCCTGCCTCATCCGGATCAAAGGCTATAACTACGTTATTGGTTAATCTCTTAAAGAGTTTTATCTGTTCAAGCGTAAGACTGGTGCCTGAGGTAGATACCGCGTTTCTTATGCCGGATTGAAATAACATCAAAACATCCATATAGCCTTCCACTAAAATTACCTGATTGAGTCTGCGTATATGTTCGCCGGCTACATTTAGGCCGTATAGCAAATTTCCCTTAATATAGATTTGGGATTCCGGAGAGTTTATATATTTTGGCAGTGTATCATCAAGAACCCTCGCCCCAAAACCGACTATTCTGTTTCTATGGTTAGCAATAGGAAACATAAGCTTGTTTCTGAATCTATCGTAATAGTTGCCCTCTTTGCCAAGACAGACCAGTCCTAATCTCTCTGCTAATTGTTTTTTTATTCCCTTCCTGCACAGATACATAAAGAGGCTGTCGCTTGCATTCTGGGCAAGTCCTATCTTAAATTTTGCAATGGTTTCTTCTTTTATTTGTCTTTCCCCCAAAAAATTTTTTGCCCTTATTGCTTCCTCTGTTTTTAAGAGGTTGTTATGGAAGAAATCGCAGGCTAGAGAATTTATCATGTAGAGTTCTTCTAACTCCATAGTATCCCTATGAAGGTGTATTTTCGGAAGACTTACACCTGCCTTATCCGCAAGCATCTTCACCGCCTCAGGAAATTCAATCTTTTCGTACTTCATGATAAAATTAAATACGTTCCCGCCGCTGCCACAGCCAAAGCAGTGAAAGATTTGTTTCTGCGGGCTAACAATAAAGGAGGGTGTTTTTTCGTGATGAAACGGACATAATGCCTTAAAATTCCTGCCCGCACGTTTTAAAGGTATATATTTAGAAACAACCTCCATAATATCAATCTTCGAACTTATCTGTTCTATAATCTGTTCTGAAATAAAACTCGGCATTATTTCCTTTTTATCCTTTTAAATCCGGAACAGCAAATAATCTTAAAATCCTCTTTTTTTGATATTTCATCAAGGAGTAGATTAAGCCCGAGGGTATCGGAGGAGATATGGCCGGCTAGTACCACATTCATATGAGCATCCTTTGCCTTCTTAAAATGTTCCTCGCTAAGATGCATACAGACAAGCGTTCCTATGCCTGCTATCTCCATTTTTTCGAAAATTTCCTTTGCGCCCTCTGTACCGCCTGTCATATCCACAAAGAGCCTGCCTGCCCTGTTATGTTCACAGCCGATTAAAATCTTTGGCGGTCTGTTAAGTTTGCTCGACTCTTTATATTCGGGTATATCGCTTAGAATGCTCATAATCTCTTTCAGGGTCTTCGGCTTTTTTTTATCGAATAAGCTCTGCAGGTATGAAGAGACGAAATTGTCTGACGGCGTATGTACGCATATGAAGGGTAGATTTAACAAAATAGCGGCATCTTGAGTTCTTGTGTGATTAAGGGCTATCACGCGTCTTTCCACTTCCCTTATCCGCTCATTTGTCAGCGATTCCGCTACATTTATAGGAATGCCTATATTATTTAATATATCCACCTGCATATGCATAACCTCATAGAAATTGGCGTAGGCTTTTCCAGAGGGATGATGCGACATTACCAGGTCTATCTTCTCGCCTTGCGCCTTTAGCGTGTCTGCCAGAATAATCTCGCCTACCTCTATATCTATTCCGCACAGTATTGTCTCAACTTCTAAATCAGGGTCTCCGTTTAAAATCCTTGTATCGTTATAAGGATTTGTGAGGTTTTCCAAATCAAAATTTTTCCTTTCCTCTTCCTTCAGCGATTCGTATATAGCCTTAAGTTTCTCTAAATATTCTGTTACACCCTTTTTTCCTCGCGGGTCCTGCTCCATACCCAACCTTATCAGCGTCCTATAGAATTCTTTAAGTCTCATCCGAAAAACCTCCGTATTAAATTAATTATTACCTACCAGTAAATCAAGTCTCTCTATGAACATATCTATGAATTTTTCCTTATCAACCCATGTGCAAAGTTGCATATTCGGCCTGCCTTTTATCCTCGTAATCTTGCCGGAAGATTCATTCACGCTTAAAGCTAAATTCTCAAACCTTCCCAGATTTCCATAGAGCGCAATAGCCGTAACCACAGCGTCATGTACGAAAATACCGTTTATCTTTCTTATCAGCCGGTTGTAATTAAATGAATAATTCAGAATATCTACTATAAAAGAAGCAACTCTTGACCTGAATTTCTTAAAATGCGCTATATGCGCCCTTCCAAGTAAAATCTGGCTCGTTACATCAAGGCTTATCAGTTTTTTCTTTATCGGCGCATTAAATACTTCGCGGGCCGCTTCTGGATCAAAGGAAATGTTAAAGTCCTCAAGTCTATTTGTATAGCCGGATATACCCCCAACTCCTCCGGATATAACAAGCTCCCTAACTCGAGTTTCCAGGCCCCTAAAATGCCTTGTTAGTCTGGCTATGTTTGTAAGCGGACCTGTGGTTATCAGGTTAAATTTGCCCTTTTGTTTAAATAATTCAACAATTAGGTTAATGGCGTTTAGAGTCTTTGCCTTTGTCCTTGGCGGCAGGAAGGTATTGCCCAGCCCATCTTTTCCATGGCTAGCCCTCGGCTTGAGAGATTTTCTTCTTAGAGGATGATTACTTCCCCTTCCAACGGCCGGCGGTTCATCAAGCCTTAATAATTCTAAAATCTTCAGAACATTCTCAGTAGCCTGGGATATGTCCACATTGCCGCTTACCGTTGTTATTGCGCTTAAGTTAATATCCCTTGAGGCAAGGGTAAACAAGATAGCTAATGTATCATCTATGCCAGGGTCACAGTCAATTATTACCTTTGTCCGCACAGAAATTGCGACATTATCTCAATAGAAAAACAGACCATGCAGATAAAAGGCAAAGTCTTTGGTCAGTTTTCCCAATAGCGAATTTGTTATTCCCAGTCTTAATTCTTCCAGTTCTGAAATATGAAATAGCACTAGTATGATACTTGCAAAAAGCAATCCCCGTAAAGCGCCGAAACACATTCCGGAAACCTTATCAACCGTATTGGTAAATTTAAACTTTATAAACTCCTGCAGGAAATCAACGAGCATTTTCGTAAGCAGGTACATGACCAAAATAAGGATACCAAAACTTGCAATCTGGGCAGGCACAACAGGCAGCATAAACCTGGTCTCTAAATTCTTGGCTATGTTGGCATAAAACTGTATGGAAATTACTATCATAAAGATGGTTGCCAAAAATCTTATTAATTCGTTGGCGGCCCCCCTTTTAAATCCTATGTATCCGCACCTTATCAGGGCAGTTATTATAAACAAGTCTATCCAGTTAAAACTTCCCATATTTTCAAGAAATTTCGGCTGCCTGTTTTTACAGGCAGCCTCAAGACTTCTTCCTTGCGA
>CAZDNS010000035.1:0-17479 GCA_964506845.1 uncultured Planctomycetia bacterium
CCCCCGTCAATTCCTTTGGGTTTCAACCTTGCGGTCGTACTCCCCAGGTGGGACACTTAATGTGTTAACTACGGCACCGAGGCTAAAGCCCCAACACCTAGTGTCCATCGTTTACAGCTAAGACTACCAGGGTATCTAATCCTGTTCGCTCCCTTAGCTTTCGCATTTCAGCGTCAGTATCAGGCCAGAGAGTCGCTTTCGCCACTGGTGTTCCTCCCGATATCTACAGATTTCACCCTTACACCGGGAATTCCACTCTCCTCTCCTGCACTCAATTCTGACAGTTTTTCAGGCAGTTCCTCGATTGAGTCGGGGTATTTCACCTGAAACTTACCAGAACACCTACATGCCCTTTACACCCAATAAATCCGAACAACGCTCGCCACCTCCGTATTACCGCGGCTGCTGGCACGGAGTTGGCCGTGGCTTATTCTCACCGTACTGTCAATCCTGAACCGTTTCTTGTTCAGGGTTTTCATCCGGTGCAAAAGCAGTTTACGACCCGAGAGCCTTCATCCTGCACGCGGCGTCGCATTGTCAGGCTTTCGCCCATTGCAAAAGATCCTCGACTGCAGCCTCCCGTAGGAGTCTGGGCAGTGTCTCAGTCCCAGTGCGGCTGACCATCCTCTTAGACCAGCTACCCATCGTCGCCTTGGTAGGCCATTACCCCACCAACTAGCTAATAGGACGCGGGCTCATCCCCAAGTAAAAGCATGCTACTTACGTAGCCTCAACCATCTTTTTACCTCATCCTCATGCAAGGATGTGGTCTTATCCAGTATTAGCCCCCCTTTCGAGGAGTTATCCCGGCCATGGGGGTAAATTACCCACGTGTTACTCGCCCTTTTGCCACTCCTCTGACCAAGGTACCTCTTGCGAAATACCCCAGCCAGAAGCGTTCGACTTGCATGCCTAATCCACGCCGCCAGCGTTCGTTCTGAGCCAGGATCAAACTCTCCAAAAATTAACTTTTTAAGCTTGCCTGGCCGGCTATTTCTCGCACAAATTCTCAAAGAACAAATAAAAATGGCACCGTGAAGGTGCCATTTTACAATCCTTTAAACCTTCACTTACCTACTTCTTATCCAAATCTGGACGAAGTAAATATTGTCAATATATCCCCTTGTCAAAATATTAGTTGACACTCAGCGCGACATTGTTTTAAAAAACACGTCGCCCACTGTGTCAAATACCACAAATTCTAAGTGTTATATATATAGCAAAACTTTTATTTTTTGTCAAGTATTTAATTAAAATTTTTTAAGCCGGCATCTATCTTCTGATAATAACCTTGGAGAATCTGGTCTTCCCTACCTTAATACAATATTCCTTATCAGGCACTAAACTATACTTGGTATCGGTTATTTTCTCCCCATTCACTGTAATGGCTCCCTGCTCTATTAACCTCCTGAAGTCGCTTTTAGACTTTACTAAATTTAATGCCTGGTGTGAGCACAAAAGATTGCTCAACAATAAGCCTTCCTCAGCGCCGGTAATTAAGTCTATTGATATATCCCGCGGCTTAATCCCAGTAAATGGGTCGCGTTCCTGGAATTTCTTTTCAAAGTCAGTTTGTGCTTCAGATGCTCTTTCTTTGTCATGATATTGCGCAGTTATAAGCCCTGCTAATTTTTTCTTTGCCTCCATAGGGTGCATCTTTTTAACCGATTCTAAATCCTCATCTGTAAGCAGTTCGTAATACTTATACATTAACTCATCCGAGACAGACATAATCTTTCCGAAAATCTCTCTTGCCGGCTCATTAATACCCACATAATTTCCAAGGGATTTACTCATCTTATTAACGCCGTCTAAGCCTTCCAAGAGAGGCATAGTAATTACTACCTGGGATTTCTGGCCATAGGCCTCCTGTAAATCCCGGCCAACCAACATATTAAACTTCTGGTCTGTCCCGCCTATTTCAATATCGGATTTTAACATTACAGAGTCATACCCCTGCATTAAAGGATAAAACAATTCCAAAAAGCTTATGGGTTTGTTTTCTTTAAGTCTTTTTTGAAAATCGTCTCTTTCTAAAAGCCGGGCAACAGTATATTTTTGAGCAAGATCAACAAATTGTATAAAATTAAACGGTGGATATGAAGTACCTCTTATAATCTGAAGAAACCATTCGCTATTATGTTTCCTCTCAAAGACATTTGATTCTTTTATGTTTAACACCTTCCCGATCTGCTCTTCATAGGTTCTTGCATTTTTTTGAACTTCTTCCAAAGTAAGCGTCTTTCTGGTATGAGATTGTCCAGATGGGTCTCCGACCAAGGCAGTGGCATCGCCGATAAGAAAGATAACCTTATGGCCTAAATCCTGGAAATGCCTTAGTTTTCTTAAAAGGACGGTGTGGCCTAAATGAATATCCGGCGCAGTAGGATCAAACCCTGCCTTTATCCTAAGAGGAGTCTTTGTCTTTATAGAACTCTCAAGTTTTGCCTTAAGTTCCTCCTCGGATATTATTTCTGATGCGCCACGTTTGATAATCTCTAATTGTCTTTTGATATCTTTTTCCATAGTGGCGTTATTTTAACATTAAGGAAGTTTGGTTGTCAAATGTATTAAAATACTTTTTATTGACTTAATCATAGATTTTTGTAAAATAGGTTATTATGAATACTGAAAAATACGCCTTACTAACTGCTGCCAGGCTTATGTGTGTGGCAGCGCGCACTGCGCCCAAGGCAAAGGGAATTGACAATATAGTTACAAAGATAATATCCGAAAAGGAAAAAGCCCAGCTTATAGACAGGATGAAAAAGATAGGCCTGAAGGAAAACAAGCCCTCCTTTGTGCGCGATGCCGAGAATCTAAGGGTTGCTCCGTATGTTGTGCTTATCGGAACAAAGATTAAACCTGCAAACCTAACCTATTGCAATTTCTGTGGTTATGAGGGATGCGAAGAGGCAACCCTTCATAATGCCATCTGTGCCTTTAATACCCTTGACTTGGGGATAGCGGTCGGCTCTGCAGTATCAATTGCAGCAGACAACAGGGTGGATAACAGGGTTATGTATTCGGTAGGGATAAACGCTATTGAGTTAGGAATTCTGCCTAAGGAAGTTAAGGTTGCTATTGGCATTCCCCTCTCTTGCTTAGGCAAAAATCCATTCTTTGACAGGAAATAAAAAAGGGGTCAGAATTGTTTAAAATCACTCTGACCCCTTTCTCTTTTTGATTATGTTGCTACTCTATAAACTTTACCGATAGGATGCAATCTAAGTTTTTTTTGATGAAGTTTTTCTTTTAGTTCGATAAGCCTATCTAAATAAAAAAAATAATAAATAAAAAGGGGACAGATTTATTTTTCCTTTCTTGGTCTGCCTCTTGGTCTAATTTTTAACTCCCTGCCTAAAATATTAGAAATTTTATTTACAAATTCTTTAGAACCTATGGGTATAGATCTTTTAATTCCTTCTCTAATACAATGCCATTCTTCCTCTGAGATAGATTTTTTAAACCAATCTTTATATGCTTCTGCTCTTTCCTTAGGTGTTTTACCTAATTCAAGATAATATGGGTCTAAATCTAAGATAGGATCCTCTTCGCCTGTAGCTTTGCTGAAGTAACTACTCCATTTATATCCATCAGGCTCTTTAACAATCTTTGCTCTCACAGGATTCATTTCAATATATCTTATACATCCCATAAGATATCTCTCTTGTTCTATGGGAGTACTTTTAAATCTACCTTCCCAAAGCGTGCCTGTTCTTTTATAGGTCTTGTTTATATAACGCGCATATCTACCGGCAACTAATTTCAACATCTTAGATAAACTATCCATATCCTCTGGCTGAACTATCATATGGATATGATTTGCCATAAAACAATAACCGTATATCAAACAGTTAAATTTTTGTTTTGCCTCTTGAATGGTTTTGATGAGGTAAGGATAATCTCTGTTGTGATAAAAGATTTGCTGGCGGTTATTACCTCTATGGATGATGTGGTGTGGAATTTCTGGAATGACTGGTCGGGGACCTCTGGGCATTTAATCCTTCCTTGGGTTAAAAGGAAGGTATCATAAAATAGTTAGAAAGTCAAGAAAATAGATCTGTCCCCTTTTCCTTTTCTTACAGTAACATTTAATCGCATCTTTAGCCATTTTTTTGGCTTCTTCAAAGGTCTCGCCCTCTGTTACGCAACCTAATACAGGTATCCTTACAACATATCCGCCTTCACGTGCTTCTTCAAAAATAACTGTATATTTTAGAATTTTTTTTGTCTTATGCATTTTTAAACTCCTGCTACCAATTTAAAAATTATCACAATATATCTCTCTTGTCAATATAAGAATAAAAAAGAGGCCAGAATTATTTAAAATCACTCTGACCCCTTTTAGACTTTTCTTAAATTTTATCTCTGGATTCTTTCAAATAAGAATTTCTGATACTGCTCGCCGAATGAAAATAGGGACGGTTCTAATAAAATAGAAGCGTCCCCTTTTCCCTTTTCACCTAAAATAGAAGCGTCCCCTTTTCTACTCTTTTCTAGAAGCGTCCCCTTTTCTTCTTTTTCCTCCAAAATTATTTCTTTCTTCTCTGTGCTAAGAATGTATTATACTGTTCGCCGAATGTCTGCGCTGGCTGTGCGCCTATAATAGCAGAATAAGAAGAATTCTCGCTACCTTTTTGTATGTAGCCAGCTAAAGCACCAAGAGCAGCAACATTAAAATCCAATCCTAATGCAAGTAATATACTGTATATAGAAATAACTGGTGCCGGTTCACTTTCTTCATCCCTATCACCTAACCTAACAATTATTGGTTTTCTCTTGCTAGAAATACCTGCAAAAAAGGCGAGCAGATTTTTTTCCAATGCTACAATCTGATCAACATTTGATAAATCTACTCCTATGCCCTGTTGTAGGTCCATACCTAATACAATTAGATAATCTAAACCACTTCCTCTAAGCCCTAATAGATACTCTATGTCTGAGTTTGAATACACGTTAGGTAAGGTATTAGCAATAATAATCTGTCTATTTCCTAATTTATCGGCTATAGAATTAATTCCTGCCAAATCTCTCGGACCGGCTTTTCCAAGCAAAGTTGCGACATCAAATATAAGTGAACCTTTAGAATCCTCAGGAAGGCGGGCTTCTCTGGCATGTATAGCAAAAGGATCGCCTTCTTCTACAGCTTTTCTCATTTGTGCCATAAGTTCTTCAGAAGTAGCCGGCACTTCTTTAAGAGCTGTTGCAACCTGCGGAATCATGGCCGTCATCGCCTCTCTTGCGACATTAGTATCCTCATTGACAGAGGTAGCGATAAAATCCTTATAGGGTCCTTCAACGGCGGGTAATAAACCAAAACCTTCAACTGCTTCTTCTCTATCTTCGAGAGTTGCCTCCTTCAATATTACATCTATTTCTTTTGTTAATATCACAAATTCATTGGCCTCATCAGGCTCCTCTGCATGCACCTCTTCATGTCTTTTAATTCTTTTTATAGCCTTGGCTATTCTCCTTGACTCGTTAACCATGCCTGCTGCTAGATAAACAGCGCCTACCAAACCCATCCATCTATGAATATTACCTGTTCCATCATGAAAAGTGGCGCCTCTTACGCCAAAACCTGTTGTAAACTTTAAGCCTGAATTTTCATCAGCAATACCAAAGTCTTTATAAAATTGTTTTTCAATATCTGTTAGGTCTGTAAAAGTAACGGGCTCAGCCATACCCAACATGTCCTCAGCAGCTTTACCTATATCGCCAAGTTTACCTTGTACCTCTTTCTTGCGCAATAAATCAGGATTTATTGTATTCACTACAGCTTTTGCATCCTTCACCATATCTAGAGTAAGTTGGATTGCTAAACTAACTGGACGAGCTTGGTCCCCAGTAGCCATTCCTTCTGGTCTTAATTTTCCACTATATTCAGAGACAAGCTCCTCTGGAGATTTCTTTTTATTTAATAATATATTCCTGTAATTTTCCTCGTCAAACTCCTTTGTAACATGCGGAGAAATCACTACATAAGAGATGCCTCTTTCCTTATACATCTTAGCCATACCCTTGGTGTGGAAGCCGCCGATTGGCTGAATAGTGATATTGGTGCCTGTCTCATCCATCTTCTTAATGGTATTTGCTACCATTGCCTCATCTCTTATTAATACCACCTTATAGAACTCATCCTGTTCAAGCAGCGTCTTATCCAACTGGCTTATTGCCGGGTCAGATGAGGTTCTTACATTATATTGCTTTGCCTTTTCCTTTATGAAATCAGTGAAGGTCTGAACCTTAAACTCAGCCTTATTTTTCTCGTAATAGCCTAAGTCCTCGTTTGATAGGTTTATGTCAAAGAATTTCTTCATTATATTTAGCATCTTGGAAAGCTGCGCTAAACGCTTTTGCTCATCTGTGGTAAGGAGTGAGCTTACCAAGGCGTCCTCAACCTGGTCTAACTCTTTGAATAATTCATTATTGTTTAATTGGTCAGAGGTAGAGATATATTCCATATAGGTGTTTATATTCGGATATTGAGCAAAATCAATATTGTTATCTTGAGCAAGGTTTTTTAGGTAGGTATAAAATTCTATGGCTGTGGCTTTTCCCTCGTTATGCGCTTTAACATTATCCATCATTTGCCTTGCCTGTTCCTCAGAGAGGGTTTTGCCAAGAGCATCAAATAAAAGGGTCCTTTCCTTATCTACCTTGGAAAATTCTAATTTTTCCTGAATATCTACCAGTTTGGCTAAAATAGAGAAGTTCTCGTATTTTGATATATCTACGCCTTTCTCCTTGGCAAGGTCAACAAGATAGGAGGTATAATCTTTTACCTCTAATTCCCTTGCCTCGTAGGAGGTGCGTTTTTCATCCAATTCAACTGCCGCTTGAGGGTATATCGCCTTCTTTAGTTTATCCAGACTGCCCTTTATGCTGTCGCAGAGCCGAAGATTTTCTCTTATCTTGGGATGCATCCTGTTAAATACCTCTCTGTTTTTCCAGTAGGAGTCTTTATTTTCAATACCCCAGAAGGTAACATCCTTATATTTGGGATACTGCGTTACATAGAGATATTCCTCACCTGTCATCTCACCTGAATTTAAGAAAATCTCAGCCATTTTATCGTTGATTATCTTTATCAGCGAAACATTTGCAAGCCATTCAGGGTCGATAGGGCCAGACTCACCCTCAATTGTAAGGAGCTTAACGCCATAGGTATTTATAAGGTATTCCATTATCTTGGCTGAATTAAGCTGCGCCTCAGGGTTGGTATGAAGGTCCTGGATATGAAATACCATTTTACCTGAATCGCCATTAAAGGCCTCGGTAATTTTACCGTATGCCTCGGGTATGGTTATCTCGCTTGGCAGTGGCAAGGGAAGTGCCTGCGGCAGGGCGGAATGTGCAGGTTTTATATCAATGCCTAACTGGGTTAAAAGAAAGGTGAGAGAAACTAATAAATTGACAATCTTGTTTGAGAGCTTTGCTTGTCTAGCCATTTCAAATGCCTCCTTAATGAGTCCCGAACCTTCGGGACGAATTAATCCCGAGCTTTAAGCGAGGGATCTGTTATCGTATTATCTTCTTATTAATTAACTCTTAAGTATATTTAATATCTTTTTAAAAGAATTTTTAATCATTATAATATATAACATAAAATTTTAAAATGTCAAGAGTGAAATTTTGTAACCGCAAAATCGCAAAGAGACCGCAAAATCGCAAAAACTACACTGAAGACTTTTATATTTTTGCGAAATTTTAGCGTTTTAGCGGTGTAAGCAGACTTTTTAATTAAGTGGCCTGAAATCCCTTGGTTGTAAGCGCTATCTTTCGCTGTTCTTCATCTATCTTTAAGACCATTGCTTTTATCTGGTCTCCTGCCTTATAGCGCTTATCAAGGGAAATAGAGGGCTCTGTGTCAAGTTCGGAAATATGGAGCAACCCCTCAAGGTTTTCATCAAATTCCACAAATAAACCAAAAGAGGTAATCTTGACAATCCTGCCTTCTATAGGCGTACCAGCGGGATACTTTTTGGTAATCTCCGGCCATGGGTCAGGGGTAAGTTGTTTGAGGCCTAAAGAGAGTTTTCTGTTTTCAGGGTCAATATTTAAAACCACGGCCTCAATCTTCTGTCCTTTTTTTAGAATCTCCGAAGGATTGCTCACTCTTTTTGTCCAACTCATATCGGAGACGTGGATAAGGCCATCTATGCCTTCTTCCATTTCAACAAATGCGCCATAATCCGTTATATTCCTTATCTTTCCCTTCACAACTGAGCCAACAGTATATTTTGTCTTTGCCTCAACCCAGGGATTTGCCTCAAGTTGCCTTATTCCAAGGGAGAATTTCTGATTAGCCGAATCTATCCCTATCACCGCCGCCTCAATCACATCTCCTATGGCAAACATATCCTGGGGGTTGGTAATCTTCTTTGACCATGAAATCTCAGAAACATGTATCAGTCCTTCCAGCCCCTTCTCAAGTTCAACAAATACGCCATAAGGCAGGATATTTACAACCTTCCCCTTTACCTTTGAGCCCACAGGGTATTTCTGGTCTACATTCTGCCAGGGGCTTGGAGTCTTCTGTTTAAGTCCGAGTGAGATTTTCATATTTTCCTTGTCAAAGTCTAAAATCACCACCTCAACAGAATCGCCAATTGCAAGCATCTCCGACGGGTGGCTTATCCTTGACCAGCTCATATCCGTTATGTGCAAAAGCCCGTCTACTCCGCCCAAGTCAATAAAGGCGCCGAAGTCCGTTATATTTTTTACAGTGCCTTTGCGGAGCTCACCCTTCTGTAGCTCATCTAAAATCTTCAGTTTTGCATGTTCCTTTTCAAACTGGAGCGCTTCTTTTCTTGAGACCACGATGTTTTTTCTTGCCTTGTTTATTTTAAGTATCCTTACCTTTATTGTCTGGCCCAGCAGGGTATCGAGGTTAAAGGGCGCCCTAAGAAACGCCTGGCTGGCGGGCAGAAACGCCTCAATCCCAACATCCACAGTAAGCCCGCCCTTTACCTTCTTTATAACTCTGCCTTCTATGACATCTCCCTCTTTGCTAATATTTATAATCTTCTCCCAGCTCTGCGTCTTATCCGCCTTCTCCTTGGATATTACCAGCATGCCCTCATCATTTTCTTTTTGCTCCAAAAATACCTCTATCTCATCCCCAACCTTTAACCCTTTGGGATTTGGAAACTCATTGAGAGAAATCAACCCCTCTGACTTATAACCCACGTCTATCAGCACATCCTTCTTACTGATGGCTATTATTTTTCCTTTTATAATCTGGCCTTCTTTTATGTCTTTCAGAGATTCCTCATATACCCTTGAGAGGTCTATTTCTTTCTCATCCTTTGATTTACTCTCTTCTGCGGCAAATTTTGCCATTTATAGTATCATCTCCTTAATGAGTCCACAACTTACGGAACGAACATAGTGAGTGAACGTAAGTTGTCTGGACGAATTAATCCCGAGCTTACACGTCCCCCATGTATTGATTCGCAAGGCGAACCAACGGTGGGACAAGTGTCTAAGCGAGGGATCTGTTATCGTATCGTTCTCACTTTAGTCTCTGCTTCGTTTGTGCGAATTGGACCCCGCACCTTTCTACCTCGAGGAATTACTTCGTAGCAAAAAGGTGCGGGGTAAATTCAGACATGCAATTTACGTTCACTATCGTTCCGTAAATTGCGTCTTCATTTAAGATTTTACAACAACTTTCTTATCTTTACAAGAAATATCTATTTCTTTTAGCCTTTCTACCAATTGATTGATTACATAATCAGGCGTGGATGCGCCGCTTGCTATACCAACAGTATCTGCGCTTAAAAACCAATTCTCATCAAGCTCGTCCGAATTTTCTATGTGGTAAGTACTGGGATTTATCTTTTTGCAAATCTGATAGAGCCTTTTGGAATTTGCCGAGGTTTTACCACCCACAACGAGAACACAATCCACCGCCTTTGCCAGCCTCTTTGCCGAAGATTGCCTCTTTTTGGTATCGCTGCATATCGTGTTAAAGACGCGAAGTTCTCCGAAATCCTTTCTCAGGAGCGACCTTATAACCTTTTTGTAAAAGTTGTACGGCAGCGTGGTCTGGGAAACAAGCCCTACCTTTTTGGATTTTACATAAAAAGAACCTAAATCTGTATTTTCATCCACTACTGTTACGTTTCCCTTATCGCACAATGCCTGTATCTCAGGATGGTCCTTATCTCCTATTACTATTATATGATATTGCTCGTTTAAAAGGCGGCTTACTATGCGGTGCGAGTTCATAACATACGGGCAGGTAGTGTCAACAAGTTTTAAATTCTTCCCCTTTGCTTCTTCTATTACAGAATCTGCAAGACCATGGCAGCGTATTATAAGAGTGCCCGCGTTAACCCCTTTTAAGTTTTCTATTACCTTTAATCCTTTTTGAGAGAGGTCCTTAACCACATCTTTATTGTGAATGATATCGCCGATGGAGTATATACCTTTGGTGTCGCTGGCTTGTAGCTCTTTTGTTGTCATATCTATAGCTCGCTTTACTCCAAAACAAAACCCGCAATTCCTTGCAATTTTAATCTTCAGCATATCTTAAATCTTTTTCAGGGATTCTACTTTTAAGGTTGCTATGCCCTCCATAATAAGGTTTGCAAATTTTCTGTAACCCTCATTAGTATCGGAAAAAATGTCCGGATTTAGCGGCTTCCCAAAATATACCCTTATCGGTTTAAGCCTTACAAAGCAGGCGTATCTTGGAAGAGCATTGGCTGAACCCTTTATATATGCCGGGATAACCGTTGCTTTTGATTTTATCGCAAGAAAGCCTACGCCTGGATGGGCTTTTCCGAAAGAGCCCTCAGCAGCCCTTGTCCCTTCCGGAAATACCGCAAGCGCTTGCCCCGCTTTTAACCTTTTAAACGCCTCTTTAAAAGCGCCTGCGCTCACGCCTTCTCTTCTAACCGCAACTACGCCGAGAGAGCGAAGTAACAGACCAAAAAATATATTCGAAAAAAGTTCATCCTTTGCCATAAAATTAATCTTTCGCGGCGCGACAACCCCAAGGACAACAGGGTCTAAAAAGCTTGCGTGATTGCTTGCTATTATAAGCGCACCTTCTCTCGGGATTCTATACCTGTAAAATACCTTTGTTCTAAAAAGTATCTTAACTAAAATAAAACATATAAACCGGGAAATTACATAAACAATACTTAGCATCGCTGCCTTATAATACCGAGCAGTTTATCTGTAACCTCTTTAATGCTGAGGTTCGTTGTATCCACATAAATAGCGTCTTTTGCTTTTCTTAAGGGCGCATACTTTCTCGTTAAATCTTTTTTATCCCTTATCCTCACGTCATTTTCAACATCCCAAAGTTTAACGCCCCGGTTATTTACTTTGAGTTCCTTAAATCTTCTTCTGGCGCGTTCTTTAAATGAGGCATCCAGATAAAACTTCATATCTGCATCAGGAAACACCACTGTCCCTATATCCCTTCCCTCAAGGACGCTGTTGGACTGTCTTCCGAATTGCCTTTGGAGTTTCACCATATGCTCTCTTACACCCTTCACTCTTGCAATATACGACACGCATTTGGTAAGCTCAGGGGTTCTTATCTTATCTGTTACCTCATTACCATCCAGAAATACCCTTTGGCCGCCTTTAATGTTTGCGCTTAACGCAATTCGTGAGCGCCTGGCTATGTCTGTAAGAGCGCTCTCATCCTTTAGATTAATATTATCCTTCAATGCCTTTAATGTAATTGCCCTATACATAGCGCCTGTGTCAATATAAAGAAGGCGTAACTTCTTGGCTATGTTTTTTGCCACAGTGCTTTTACCTGAACCTGCCGGCCCGTCTATGGCAACGATAAACTTTCTTTTCACGAATTTTCCTTAAGCAGCGCATCCCTCTTTTCTTTGGCTTTCTTAAATGCCTCTAAAAGCCGGCGAGAATCAGAGTTCTTTATAATATATGCTAACCTCTCTAAATACCCTTTATACTTGCTTATCGCATTTAAAATATCAACCCTGTTGGTAAGGCATATATCATGCCACATAATTGGCTCGCTTGAGGCAATACGCGTCATATCCCTAAATCCACCTGAGGCAAATTTGAAATCTTTTAAATTTACCGTCTGGACTAACGCAACGCTTAGTATATGCGGAAGATGACTTATAAGGGAGAGAATTATATCGTGTTCTTTCGGCTCCATTACCACCACCCTTGAGCCTAACCTTTTCCAGATATACGAAACTGTATTAATCGCTTTTTTGTCTGTATGTATGGTCTTTGTTATTATGCACGGGGCGCCTACGAAGAGTTTTGGGCTTGCGTATCTTACGCCGGATTTTTCAGAGCCGGCAATGGGATGACATCCCACAAAGCTCACACCATCCGGCTTAATCTTTTCAATGGCACTGACTACGCAGGACTTCGTGCTTCCCACATCTATTACAATTGAGCCCTTTTTCGCATACTTAAATACCTCTCTGGCAAAATCCACAATCTTGCCTACAGGGGTGGCAATCACGATGAAATCCGCATCGCAAAGAGCCTCATTCAGGGTAAGATAAAACTTATCTATTGCGCCTGATTTTTTAGCCTCATTCAGCCTTGGCCGGTTTCTTCCAAAACCTATAATCTCTTTGGCGAGTTTAAATTTTTTCAGGGCAAGGCCTATTGAGCCTCCTATAAGGCCAACACCGATAATACAGAATTTATATAGCTTCATTTGAAAGAAATTACACTTCTCTCCCAACCGCCTTAGCAATCTTTCTAATCTCCCCCATAAGATGCTCGAACCTATCAGGTAAGAGAGACTGGACTCCGTCGGATAACGCCTCTTCAGGCTTTGAATGAACCTCGATTATCAGACCGTCGCTTCCTGCCGCAATAGCTGCCTTAGAGAGCGGCTCAACAAGTTCCCAGCGGCCGGTGCCATGACTGGGATCAACTATGATGGGAAGGTGGCTGAGCCTCTTTATAATTGGCACTGCCGATATATCCATTGTATTGCGGGTATAATCCTCAAACGTCCTTATACCCCTTTCACATAGAATCACATTAAAGTTTCCATTTGAGAGTATATATTCTGCGGACATCAGAAATTCTTTTATGGTTGACATCATACCCCTCTTAAGAAGAACGGGTTTTTTAGAGACGCCTGCCTCCTTCAGGAGATTAAAATTCTGCATATTCCTTGCGCCTATCTGTATTATATCCGCATATCTTGATACAAGCTCAATATCCCGAAGGTCCATAACCTCTGTTACCACCATAAGGCCTGTCTTTTTGCCAACCTCCTTTAGATATTTAAGCCCCTCTTCTCCCAGCCCCTGAAAACTATAAGGCGATGTCCTGGGTTTAAATGCGCCTCCCCTTAATATTGTTGCGCCATATTTTTTTACGCTCTCGGCTATTTCAAGCAAAAGCTCATAATCCTCAACCGCGCACGGGCCTGCCATAACAACTATTTTTTCTGCGCCTATTTTTATCCCATTTACCTCCACTACCGTATCCGCCGGTTTAAAATCCCTTGAAACCAGTTTATATGGCGCCAATACCGGCATAACCTTCTCAACCCCCGGAAAAACCTCTAGCGGCTGAGCCCGCAGAACGTCTTCTTCTCCTATTACGCCGATTATGGTTCTCTCAACTCCTTTTGAAACCACTGCCTTCAAACCAAGGGATTCAACCTTTTCTATAATGTGTTTTGTCTGAGATTCTGTTGCGTCCGGCCTTAATACTATTATCATATTCTATCCTCTCCTTTAATGAGCACTTGATTTATGGAGCACGACGTGCGACATAAATCAATCTTCTTCGTATAACATCTTTGTTTGTGCGAATTACCCCCGCTGATTCGTTTTGCATTCGCAAAAGCGAATCAAAACGGTGGGGGGTCAAATTCATCCGTCATCCACCAAAGTTCTGTGGCGGATGAGTCTCATTAGATTTATTCAACGCTTCCCTAAACACCCTTATAAATTTTTTGTTCTCCTGTTCTTTTCCAATTGTTACCCTTATAAAGGTATCTAGGTTATAGGGCTTCATATCCCTTACAATTACTCCTTTTTTTAACAATTCCTTAAATATCTCTACCCCGTCAAAACCTGTGTCCACAAGTATAAAATTGGTTGCAGAGGGTATGTACTTTAATTTTAAAACCCCAAATTCCCTGCATAAAAATTGTTTCTGCTCTTTTATAAGCTGTTTGGTATTTCCGATGTGCTTCTTATCCTTCAGAGCTGCAATAGCCGCTGCCTGAGCAAGCGAATTAACGTTAAAAGGCTCCCGCACCTTATTCAGACTGCCTATAATCTCAGGGTTGGATATGCCGTAGCCTATTCTTAGGCCGGCCAGGCCGTAGATTTTTGAAAAAGTCCTCGTAACTATGACATTCGGATTTTCTCTTATAATCCTTAAGGCATCCGGGAAATCCCCCTCCTCGACAAATTCAAAATATGCCTCGTCAAGATAGATAATAACGTTTTTGGGAACCGCCTTTATAAAATTATCAAGTTCATCTCTATTTACATAAGTGCCTGTCGGGTTATCCGGATTCGCGATGAAAATCACCTTGGTTTTATCGGATATCTTAGAGAGCATACCCTTTAAGTCGTATCTGAAATCTCTTAGAGGAACCCTTATGATATTTGCACCCTGCGCAATTGACTGTATTTCAAAGATGAGAAAGGTGGGAAATGCAACTATAACCTCATCCCCGTTGTTTACAAACGCCCGAAGAATAAGCACTATTATCTCATCCGAGCCGTTGCTTATTATAAGAGAATCCCTGTCCACTCCTAACTTGCTTGAAAGCGTCCTCTTAAGAGCAAAACAATCCGAGTCAGGATAACGGTTTAACCTCTTTATCGCTTTTCTTACTGCAACGGCCGCCTTTCTTGAAGGACCGAGGGGGTTTTCGTTCGAGGCAAGTTTTATGGCTTGCCCTATGCCCAGCTCCCGCTTTAATTCTTCCTGGGGCTTGCCGGGCTGGTAGGGTTTTATATATTTTAGCGAGTCTCTCGGAGAGATTTCTGATTTAGACGTGCTCATTCACTAACCGGGTAAGAACCCAAAATTTTAAGAAGTGTGCAGTTTTTTGTTAACTCGTCCAAGGCCTTCTTTACATTCCTATCAGATATATGACCCATAAAATCAACGAAGAAATAGTACTCCCACGCCTTTCTCTTCGAAGGCCTGGATTCTATCTTTGTAAGGTTTATTTTGTTTTTTTTGAATGGGGCAAGCATATCATATAGCGCGCCCACTCTATCCTTTATAGAAAACATTACGGAGGTCTTGTCGTTGCCTGTGGGATTTGCTATTGTGTTTCCTATAACAAGAAATCTTGTAACGTTATCCGCGTAATCCTCTATCCGCTCAGCCACCACCTTAAGGCCGTAAGCCTGGGAGGCAATAATGCTTGCTATGGCAGCAGCGTATTTTGTCTTTGATGCAAGCTCTGCCGCCTTTGTAGTGCTCGATACCTCAATGAACTCGGCACCTGATAAATTATCCCTAAGCCACCTCCTGCATTGGCCGAATACCTGCGGGTTTGAATAGACCCTTTTTATTCTCTTAAGCGGACTGTTCGAAAGTAAATTATGAGATATAGTAAGCAAAACCTCTGAACATATCTTCAGGTCCGAATCTACGAACATATCAAGCGTGTGATTTACAGCGCCCTCTATGGAATTTTCTATAGGGACTACACCATAGTCGCTATGTGCTTTTTCTATTTCGCTGAATATATCTGAAATATTGTTCTGCGGGATATATTCCACAGAAGCGCCGAATTTCTTTAAAGACGCCAGATGCGTAAACGTGGCAGGCGGCCCCAGATATGCTATCCTTAACGGCTTCTCAACCGCCAGGGCAGCAGACATAATCTCCCTGAAGATAGCTAATATAGATTCCTTCTTTATTATGCCCTTATTCTGATTTATAAGTCTTGAGAGAAGCGCATGCTCCCTATCAGGGGTATAGGGCTCTAAGCCCCCCTTAATCTTAATCTTTTTTATTTTCAGGGCTATCTTTGTCCGTTCGTTTAGAAGTTTAAGTATTACAGAATCTACCCTGTCAATCTGCCTTCTTAAGGCTTTCAGATTCATCTTTAACGTCCTTCTGATTTTGACCTTCCGGTAATTCTAAAGTTATCTCGCCGACCTCCGCCAGCCTTGGAAGTTCTGAAAGAGAATTAAGCCCAAAGTATTCAAGAAACTGGTTTGTTGTAGCGTAGAGCAGGGGCCTGCCGATTACCTCTTTTCTTCCCACAATCCTTATAAGTTCCCTCTCAAGCAGAGTCTTAATAACGCCGTCCACATTTACCCCGCGTATTTGTTCTATCTCGACTCTTGTTATGGGCTGCTTATAGGCAATTATTGATAGGGTTTCAAGCGAAGGCTTTGTAAGCTTCTCCGTAAAACGGCTCTTATAAAACCTGTTCAGCCACATCGCCAGAGAAACGTCGGTTGCTATACGGAACCCGCCTGCAACCTCGTTAATCCTTAAACCCCTGTTAAGGGATTCGTATTCCTCTTTCAGGCTATAAACCGCCTGTTTAATCAACTCTAAATCCGATTCTTCGATAATATCCTTTATCTGGGCCAGAGTTACGGGCTTATCGCTGACAAATAATATTGCTTCTATTATTCTTTTAAGTTCCTTGTCGTCCATTGCTTCGCAACAGTGTCTACTATACCGTAGGCTCTATCTTTTTTATATTCCTTACAATCTGTATATCCTCGAATAACCTCTCCTGTCTGACCATTACTTCCTTAAGCCTTATGAGTTCTAAGATTGCCAGAAAGGTTGCGATTACCTCAAGTTTCGATTTAGAATTATTGAATAATTGAGTAAAATACAGCACCGGCTCATTTATAAGCCTGTGAAATATCTCGTGAATCTTCTCTTCAACCGTAAAATCATCCTTTATAATCTCATGGAATATCTCCTTGGGCAGCTTATTAAGTATCTTGGAAAATGCGGAGATTAAATCAAAAAGGCTTGCCTCAAAATACTGGACCTCCTCAGAACCTGCCTCTTTGGGAAATTGCCTTTTGAACACATTTCGCTCAGTGAGTTCCCTTTTAGCCAGTTCTCCGGCTGCTTCTTTAAACTGCCTGTATTCCAGAAGCCTCCTTACAAGCTCTGCCCTTGGGTCTTCTTCTTCCTGCTCCTCAGGCGTAAGTTCTTCCGGAGGTAACAACATCCTTGATTTAATATGCATAAGGGTTGCCGCCATAACCAGAAACTCTCCTGCGATATTTAAGTCAAGCATCTGCATCAGTTCCAGATACTCAAGATATTGGTCTGTAATCTTTGAGATGGGAATATCGTAGATATCGAGCTCTTCCTTTTTTATCAGGAACAAAAGCAGGTCTAAGGGGCCCTCGAATACATCAAGCTTAACCTTGTAGGTCATAGTGCAATACCTAAAAACAAGGATTGTATCGATTACAGCGATTCTTAAAAAGATTACATCTATGAAAATGCTAACACTGTCAACTAAAATTGTTCTTTA
>CAZDNS010000036.1:0-8426 GCA_964506845.1 uncultured Planctomycetia bacterium
AAAAAATAAAAAATTAAAGGGGGCAAAAAATTCAAAAGAAAAAATCTTTTTGTGGACGATTTTGATGTTTTTGCGTCTTGCCCTTGGGGCAAGCCGCAGACCTTACGGTCTTTAAAAAGCAGATTTTATTAAGAAGTATTAATTACTATGTGATATAAAAGAACCGATGGATATGCGAAAAGGTTTAGTTGCAGGGTATAAAAAATTAGGTCCAACAGGGCGTTTTTTATTTTGGTGCGCAGTCATTGGAGTTGTTGGAGTTGTATTAACAGTTTTATTTTTTATGATACAACAGAAAACAGGAGCGACAAAAGAAGGGCAGGTAGCTGCGCAACAGGACAGAGATACGAAACATAAGCAAGAGATGATGGCGCTATCTAATATTGATTCTAAGCTAGAAAATACAATTGGTCAGACATCTAGTATTGATTTCGTGCCAGTTGGTTGGCGGCAAATAAGAACTATATCTGCTGATTGTGGAATAAGAGCATTTTTTATCGTTAATAATGGGGGAATACTTATTACTAAATTACATCTATTAGACGAATATTATATACGCGTTGAAAACCTTTCAGATATACAGCGTTGGTTATCCGAAACAAGCGTATCTTTTGATAGAGAAAAAGAGGATGCTCTTGTTTCGCATCATAAGACAATACTTGAGACATGTAAGAAGGTAATACAGATTTTTGAAGATAAATATAATACTGATATGGATTCGTCAAAGCTACAGGCAATGTTGGATATAGTTGGTATTAAGTCGCAGGTTTACGGTCAAGAAAAAGAGTATTATTTTGAGCCAAGGGTCCTGAGGCCACACGAGAAGTATCCTTATGAGTTTGGTAGGTCAACAGGGCAAGAATGGCTAGAAAGTGCGGTTTTGGATAGCGGTACTAATTTATTAGTAATAGTTTCAATATTAGAATATGAAGATAAGGATAGTAATATCTTTCGAGTATTCTTGTTAAGTCGAAGTGACGTAGGTCGAGACAAATTCATTAAGACTTCACAAAACATTATTTATTATCCGCTAATTGAATTTAAAGAATGGACTACAGAAATAAAGTAGCCAAATTATGAAGATAAGAAATAAAATTTTACTTCTTATTTCAATTTTAATTGTTTTGCCATTTATTTTGTGGATATTTTTTCATAATTCTTATTTAGGTTTAGCTGCAACAATATATCTAATTTTATTATTGGGCGGATCTACTTATTATTTAGATACAAAAAAGGAAAAAAGGAAATTGTCAATTGTCGCTTTGTTTGTAACAATCCTCGCGTCTTTGGTTAATTTTTCTTTTCTTCCATTCATATCGCCTAACGTATCAAGTTTAGATATAAAAAATAATTATATAAATTCTGAATATACGCCTTTGCCTTCTTTTAGTTTTGAATCCGCTAATAACTATAAAGACGTCGTGAAAGAAAACAGTTTTTATCTTACGCAAGAAGTAGAATGTAAGATTAAATTCCCAATCTTGCCAGTCGTTAATTTTATTCTCATTCCAATAAAAGAACAAATTAGTTTATTGTACGATTCACCCAATGAGGAATTTAAAGATTATGAAATAAATCCACTGATTAGAAAACTCTATATTAAGAATAACAAAATTTTTATCGAAATTAAGAGATTGAGCTGTTTAAATATCCAGGAATCTACAATTGCGTTTACATATAGACGTAAATTTTCTAGTAAGTTAAAATTTCCAGTGTCTTACCATTTAACTAAGGTAGAGGGGGATAAATTTATATTAGATATTAGTCTCAAAAATAAATATCCGTTTGTAATTAAGAATCTATTTTATTTAGATGAGGATTTTGCTAAAGGTATCGGTTCGGGCTTAGGTGAATTTTTAGACAGTACGAAATACAAGAAAACATCTATATTCAAAAGAGATGTTAGTGCAGGCATCGCCCAAATCGATAAGCAGGGTAATTTATTTGTTATGGAATATTTTCTCGTAAAGCCAAACGAAGACATGCATTTTTTCTTGGAGATAGAGAAGATTTCTAGCGGCGATCAGACAAAATAAAGCTAATGAAAGTAGCAATTTATATTAGAGTTTCTACAGAAGACCAAGCAAAAGAAGGGTATTCTCTAGAAGTCCAGAGAGAGCACCTTGAATCTTTTGCTAAGAGAGAATCTTTTGAAGTTTTTAAGGTTTATCAAGACGACGGCATAAGTGGTTATTCTACCGAGCGCCCTGCCTTGAAAGAACTCCTTAAAGCCGCTAAAGAGAAAAAGTGATAAAGAGATTTAAGCGCGAAGGTAAATTCCATGTCTATATCGTTGAATGTGCTGATAAAACTTATTATACCGGCTATACGTCTGACTTGGAAAGGCGAATCGAGCTTCACAATAAAGGCAAAGGTGCTAAGTATACGAGATATAGGAGGCCGGTAAAGCTGGTATGGTGTAAGGAATATATATATTTTAAGAGAGCGTTTTTGATGGAGGATCGGATCAAAACCTTAACTAGACTGCAAAAAGAAGCGGTGGTAAAAGGAAGAAGATTGGACAGAGTGTTTGCAGATGCAGGGAAATAGGGCCGGTTGCCATAATGCCATGGTAAATCTTACTTTGCAACATTTACCCCAGGGGCAGCGCGGACACGGCCTATACGCGGCCAGAGAAGCAAAAAAATGAGCAGGAAAGAGAATAAGAATACGTCCGGGCGCAAACGTACGGGGAAAATCTCTACGACATTTTCCCCGCGCGCCACGGACATGACACCCAAACGTAAGTCAGTTTTTATAAGAACGTTTGGGTGTCAAGAAGAAAAGTTGGTGAATGTTGGCAAAAATTCAAAATAAGAAGGCGCCGAATTCAAAGCGCTCAAAAAATCTGTCAAGTCCGGGCGCAAACGTACGGGGAAAATCTCTACGACATTTTCCCCGCGCGCCACGGACACGGCAACCAAAAGTTTTTATAAAAACTTTTGGTTGCCAGATGAACTACCACGATTCGGAGATAATAGCCGGTATGCTTATGGGTAAGGGATACAGGATATCGGATACTATTGAGGATGCGGATATAATACTGTTTAATACCTGTTCTGTGAGGCAGCATGCAGAGGCAAGGGTATGGGGGAAGGTGGGAGAGTTAAAGAAAATTAAAAACTCCCCGCCAAAAACCTTGGCGGGTTCGCCACGCTTTGTGGCGAAAAATATCAAAATTGGAATCCTTGGATGTATGGCGCAGAATTATAAAGAAGAAATATTTAAAAGGCTGCCCCATGTAGATTTAGTATGCGGGACTACAAATATGTATGATTTACCGCATCTGTTAGAGAAAATTGGTACTAATGGAAAGATTTTGGCTGTTGATAAGGAACAAAGAGACGTCAAAAAAATAACAGATATCTCAAAAAGAGAAAACAGGGTAAAGGCATTTGTTTCTATTATGGAGGGATGCAATAATTACTGCTCCTATTGCATTGTGCCATATGCGCGGGGTCCAGAGATTTCAAGGCCTGTAAATGTGATTATTGATGAGATTAAAAGGCTTGTGGATGATGGGGTAAAGGAAGTAATGTTGTTGGGGCAGAATGTAAACAGTTATAAGTTACGAGTTATGAGTTATGAGTCAAAAGCAAAGAATAGTTTTGTTAAACTGCTTGAAGAGATAAATAAAATCAATGGGCTTGAGAGGATACGGTTTATGACAAGCCATCCTAAGGATGCCGGAGAGGATTTATTTAAGGCAATTCGTGACTTACCAAAGGTCTGCGAGCATCTGCATCTGCCTGTCCAGTCAGGCTCAAGCAGGATATTGGGTTTAATGAACAGGCGCTATAGCTGCGAAGATTATTTTAAAAAAATAGAATCATTAAGAAAAATAGTTAAAGATTGCAGTATAACCACAGATATTATAGTAGGTTTCCCCGCTGAAACAGAGGAAGATTTTGACGGGACGGTTAAACTTATGAAGGAGATAGAATTTGACAGCGCCTTTATCTTCAAATATTCACCCAGAAAAGGAACAAAGGCAGCGCTTTTAAAGGATGATGTAGCGTATGAGATAAAACAGGAAAGAAATCAGATTCTCCTTAAACTGCAGGAGGATATCTCAAGGAAGAAGAACAGGGCACTTATCGGAAAGACCCATGAGGTTTTAATTGAAGATGTGAATAAGAAAAATAAAACAGAGTTTATAGGCCATAGCCGCCAGGAGAAACTCGTTATATTTGGGAAAAATAAACATTCTTTAGGAGAACTTGTAAATGTCAGGGTAAACTCCTGCACAGGACACACGCTGATAGGAAAGGCTATATAAACTTAAAATGAAAAGCGCAAAACTTAAAATTATAATCCTGATAAGCCTGTTTGTTGTTTTTGCAGGTTCAGGACAACTCCTTGCCAAAGATAGCGCTCTGCTTAAATTAGAAGAACTTTTATTAAAAGGGGATTACGCAAGGCTTAATTACGAGTGTAATTATCTCCTTACAAAACCCAACCTTAAGGATAAAGACAGGGTTTATTATATCTTAGCCATTTCTCTTATGAAACAGAACCAGTTTGAACAATCGAGGCAGGTGCTGGAAAAGATACTCCCGGATTTTCCGAAGAGCCCACTTCTGGACGATGTCAGCCTGTCAATAGCAGACAGTTATTTCCTTGAGAAAAATTTTGAAGAGGCAGCCCTGAAATATAAAAATGTTATTATTGCATACCCAAGGACAAAAAATCTATGTTTTGTATATGCGAGGCTCGGTGAGAGCCTGAAGAATATGGGTAATTTAGAGGAGGCGAAATACTATTTTGATTTGTTGAAGAAGGAATTCCCCTCAAGTCTTGAGTGCGCTCAGATTCCCAGTGTCGAATCTGCGAGCGGTTCTTTTTACACCGTGCAGTTGGGTTCATTCAGCAAGTCAGCAAATGCAAGAAAACTCTGCGATGAATTATTAAATAAGGGTTATGACGCCTACGTAACGAAAGTGGAGGATGAACAAAGGACGCTTTATAGAGTAAGGGTAGGCCATTTCCAGTCAAGGCTTGAGGCAGAATATCAGGAAGATAAACTTAAGAAAGAAGGGTATCCTACAAGGATTTGTCCATAGTAAAAACCAATGAAGATAAATATAATTGAAAAAATCTTCTTAATCTTAATAAGTGTGATAATTTCCTTATGTATAGCAGAATTAATTCTTAGGTTTTTCCCTCGATATAATTTGGAGTGCTTTTCGGCGGATTCCAATTTTTGGGAAGCGAAGTCCGGCCTACATCGTCCGTCTAAATTGTTAGGTTATGAACCAATTCCCAATTCCTCTCCCGCAATCAATTCTTTTGGAATGTTTGATAAAGAATATAATTTTAAGAAAGAAAAAAATATTTATAGAATTATTGTTCTGGGAGATTCAATAACTGCTCACGGAGAATATACTAAATTTCTTGAGGATAAACTGAGTAGAAACAATTCAGGCCGAAACTTTGAAGTGTGGAATTGCGGAGTCGGAGGTTTTAATATTGAGCAATATGCAAATTACCTAAAATATAAAGCTATGAGATATAATTCAGATATGATAATGATAGGATTTTGTCTCAACGATTTTCTTATAGGTATTCCGGTTGCTTACAACACTGATAAAAATACATTGATTGTGTATTATAATCCCTACACAAAAACAAAATTATTAATGAATAAATTTCTCTTTAGATATTCAAATTTATATCGATTTTTTATGTTATCCTTAGATAAAGTGTTATTAAATGTACATTTTCCCAAAATGGAAAATAATTCAGAAAAGACAGGATATATGTGTCTAAAAACAATAAGAGACATTGCTAAAAAAAGAAACAGTTTACTTTTTGGGGTTGTATTTCCGTATCTTAAGCCACTTAATGAATATACAGAATTTGAGAAGAACGAATACAATACGATGGTAAAAGTTCTCAAGCAATTGGATATTGATTTTATCGACTTACACTTATATTTAAGCAATATAGACCTCTATAAATGGAGACAAAAATCCGATGACAAGCATCATTTTATTAAAGAAGGTCACTCTCTTTGTGCAGATATAATTTACGGTTATCTAAAGACAAATTTTAAATATCGCAAGAAAACTTCGTTATAAGTTATGTCAAAAACCATAAGATTAAAAAGGAGAGAAGTTATTTTTTTAGTAGGGCCAACAGCGATTGGCAAGTCGGAGGTTGCTTACTTTCTTGCTGAAAAACTTGATGCCCATATCATATCCTGTGATTCTATGCAGGTATATAAGGGTATGGATATCCTTACCTCAAAGCCACCGCTTGAAGTTAGAAAGAGAATCCCGCATTGTCTTATAGATATAGTCTCGCCCGAAAGAGAATATTCCTGCGCAGATTATGCAAAAGATGCCTTAGAAAAAATTAAGGACGCTTTATCTTTATCAAAAATACCGCTTGTAGTAGGCGGAAGCGGGCTTTATGTAAAGGCGCTTGCGGATGGGATATTCTCTGGCCCGGGAAGGGACGATGAGTTAAGAAAAAATCTATATAAGGAAATTGAAGATAAGGGAACTAATGCGCTCTTTGAAAGGCTTAAGAAATTAGACCCGAAAACTGCCTCAAGGATAAATCCTAGAGACGTCCGGCGGATTGTCCGGGCGCTTGAGGTATATATATTGACCAAAAAACCTATATCAGATTTAAAAAAAAGAACAAGCGGGATTTCAGAAAAGTACAATGTTTTAATAATAGGGTTAAATAGAGAACGCCAGGATTTATACTCAAGGATTGACGATAGAGTAGACGAGATGTTCAGAGATGGATTGGTGGATGAAATAAAATGCTTAAGCAAATTAAAACTTAGCCAAAGTGCATCACAGGCGCTTGGTATAAAGGAAGTGACAGGTTTTTTAAAAAAAGAATATGATATAGAAGAGGCAAGGTGGCTTTTAAAAAGAAATACTCGCCACTTTGCCAAAAGGCAGCTTACGTGGTTTCGGCCGGATAAGAGGATAGAGTGGTTTGAAATATCGCACGAAGAGATACCGCAGGAGACAGCAGAGAGGGTATACGAATACATAAGGAGATATGTCTAATAAATTCGTACAAATAACTTACCTCGTCCCGAAGGTTTGGGACTCCGTAAGTTATGTACTCATTTAGGAGTAAAATTGGAAAAAGCGGCATTAGTTGTAGTTGATTTGTATAAAAATAAAGACGAGTGGACTGTTGAAGATTCTCTTGAAGAATTAAGAACACTTGTTGTTTCTTCGGGCGCTTCCTGCGAGTTGGAGTTTCTGTGCAAAAGAGATACGCCTGCCCCGAATTATTTTATCGGGAAAGGAAAGGCAGAGGAACTTGCTCTGGCATGCAAAGAGAACGATATCGATGCGGTAATTTTTAATGATGACCTTTCGGGGACACAGCAGAGAAACCTGGAAGAGATATTAGACACAAAAACCATTGACAGGACACAGTTAATCCTTGATATCTTTGCCCAGCGCGCTATGAGTCTTGAAGGAAAATTACAAGTAGAACTTGCACAACTTGAGTATCTTCTTCCACGGCTTACGGGTATGGGTATAATCCTTTCAAGGTTGGGGGGTGGAATAGGGACAAGAGGACCTGGTGAGCAGAAACTCGAGGTAGACAGAAGGCGCATCAAAAAAAGGATAACAAAATTAAAAAAAGAGATAGGCGAACAGCAAAGGATTAAGCAGTCTCAGGCAAAAAAGAGGAAAGAGGAGCAAGTAGCAAGTTGCGCCATAATAGGGTATACAAATGCAGGTAAATCCACACTGCTTAATAGTTTGACAGAATCAGGCGTAATAGCGCGCGACCAGATGTTCAGCACACTTGACCCAATTTCAAGGAGGTTTATTCTGCCCAATAACCAGAAGATAATCCTTATGGATACAATAGGTTTTATTCACAACCTTCCCTTGCATCTCATAGAAGCGTTCAAGGCAACCCTCGAGGGATTAATAAGCGCAGACTTGCTTATTCACGCTTTAGATATAAGCCATTCGCTTGTCTACAAGCAGAATGAGTCAGTGCTTGAGATTTTAGATGAACTTGGCGCATTAGACAAGCCGATGATAAATGTGCTGAACAAGATAGATAAGATTGATGATAGAGACTTACTGCAGGAACTACAGCAGGATTTCAAAAATTCGGTATGCATATCGGCAAAGACACAGGAGAATCTCAACCTGTTAATAGATAAGATAATGTTCCAATTTCAGGGTATGCGGCAAATAATAAAAGTACTTATCCCTCAGGATAAGATGAATCTCGTAAATATGCTTTACGAGGAAGGAAATGTTTTAAAAAAAGAATTTAAGGATAATAAAATCTATATAGAAGCAGAGGTTTCCGATAAGCTGAAGAGTATAGTATGCGAAAAGTATAAATGCGAAATAGCAAACACTTAGTTATGAATTATAAGTTATAGAATAAATCAGGACACATCCCATTTTCACAATACTCGT
>CAZDNS010000036.1:8526-16148 GCA_964506845.1 uncultured Planctomycetia bacterium
TAATCAGTAACAAGTAACCCCCAACAAGTAATATCTCCCCTTAAAAATTTTTAAAAAATAAATCAGGACACATCCCATTTTCACAATACTCGTTAATCAGTAACAAGTAACCCCCAACAAGTAATATCTCCCCTTAAAAATTTTTAAACCATATTACATTTTGGAAGGTCATTTTGATATTTGAATTTTGATTTTTGGATTTTCCCAAATTCCCCATTGAAAGCCCGCCGTTTGTCTGGTATAATTAGCATTCACTTTTATTTGTCCCTCACATAAGCATGCAGAAAATCTCCCCCGAGGAATTCTAAAGAATTCCCGGGACTAAAGTCCTCGGAATTTCATAGAAATTCCAGAGGGTTCGATATTTTCTGCATATGTTTCGGGATAAATTCGTACAAATAACTTACCTCGTCCCGAAGGTTCGGGACTCCGTAAGTTATGTACTCATTTAGGGGGATTAACAAATGCTCAAAATAAAACGTGCTTTGATAAGCGTGTCGGATAAGACGGGATTGGAAGAACTAGTAAAGGTATTGAATGAATTTAAGGTAGAGATACTATCAACCGGCGGGACATATAAGATGATAGAATCTTTAGGAATACCGGTTAAGCAGGTCTCTGATTACACGGGATTTCCAGAGATGCTGGACGGAAGGGTAAAAACCCTTCATCCCAAAATACACGGCGGGCTTCTGGCAAGAAGAGATTTACCCGAACATATGAAACAGGTTGCGGAGCATAATATCGGACTTATAGATATGGTGGTGGTTAATCTGTATCCATTTGAAAAAGTTGTCTTAAAAGAGGATGTGCCAATAGAAGAAGCAATTGAGAATATAGATATAGGCGGGCCGTCTATGCTTCGCTCCGCGGCAAAGAATCATAAATCTGTTGCGGTAATATGTAATAGCGCAAGATATTCCCAGATAATAAAGGAGTTAAAGCAAAATAACGGCTGTCTGTCGGACGATATTCTAAAGGAACTTGCTAGTGAGGTATTTGCAAGGACCTCTTCCTATGACAGCGCGATAGCAATCTATTTCAGAGAAAAAGTATTGGGAAAGAAAAGTATGACTGCTGACAGGCTTAGCCTTGATTACACAAAGAAGATGGATTTAAGATACGGAGAAAACCCGCACCAGAAGGCAGCGCTTTATATTGAGAAAGATAGCGAAGGCACTTCTGTTGCAGGAGTAACGCAGCTTCACGGGAAGGAATTGTCATTTAATAACTTTTTAGACCTGAATGCGGCATATGAGATAG
The DNA here is from genome assembly GCA_964506845.1 of uncultured Planctomycetia bacterium. GTDB lineage: Bacteria > Omnitrophota > Gorgyraeia > VGKN01 > VGKN01 > CAZDNS01. The sequence continues at coordinate 9,790 of CAZDNS010000036.1, forward strand.
CGAGGGATTTTGATGAGCCAACCAGTGTAATAATCAAGCATACAAATCCAAGTGGTGTCGCCTCAGCACCAACGCTTGATAAGGCATTTAAGGATGCGCTTTCCTGCGATAAATTGTCTGCCTTTGGAGGCATCATCGGGTTTAACAGAATTGTTGATAGAAAGACCGCAGAGGTAATATCAAAGAGCGGATTCTTTGAGTGTATAATAACGCCGGATTACAAAGCAGACGCCTTGAATATACTAAAGGGAAAAAAGAATATACGGCTTATGAAGATAACAGAGAAAAAATCCGACAGGAAAAATGTAGATTTAAAGAAGATAAACGGCGGTTTATTGGTGCAGGATAAAGATACGGCATCATTAGATTTGAATGCGCTTAAATATGTCACGAAGAAAAAACCTACAAAGGCACAGTTAGAATCGCTTATATTCGGCTGGAAGGTGGCAAAGCATGTAAAGTCAAATGCCATAGTGCTTACAAAAGGCAAAAAGACAGTGGGCGTGGGCGCAGGCCAGATGAGCAGGGTTGATTCCACTCTTACAGCCATAAGAAAAGCAGGTAAACTCGCAAAGAATTCCTGCCTTGCAAGCGATGCCTTCTTTCCCAAGGAAGATGCTATAGCGGTTGCCAAAAAGGCAAAAATCGCCGCTATAATACAGCCCGGCGGCTCCATAGCGGACGAAGCGATTATAAAGAAAGCCGACCAGGCGGGGATTTCTATGGTATTTACCGGAATGAGGCATTTTAAACACTGATTTGATTACAGCGATTTCAAAAAGATTACAACGATTATTTTTTTATCTCTGTAATCGCTTATTTTATCGCCGTAATCGTGTACCACATTAATGACTTACAAACAAACCCTCAATTATCTCAACTCCTTCATAGACTACGAAAAACTCTCCTTTTATAATTACAAGGATGTCTTTAAGTTAGACAGAGTAGAGGCGCTTTTATCAAGACTTGGAAGCCCACACAAAAAATTAAATTTTATACATATAGCAGGCACAAAAGGTAAGGGTTCCACCTCTGCATTTATACATTCAATTTTGAAAAATTCAGGATTAAAAACAGGGCTTTATACCTCACCGCACCTTCTGTCATTCCGTGAGAGGATAAGAATAAACGGCGATTTTATATCAAAAAGTGATTTGATTAGCACAGTAAATCACGTAAGAGCTTCCGTGGAGAGCGTCTCTAAAAATAAGGACGATTTCAGTTTCTTTGAGATATATACTGCCTGCGCGCTTTTATACTTTTTTAGAGAAAAAACGGATTTTGCAGTGCTTGAAACCGGACTCGGAGGAAGGCTTGACGCAACCAATGTGGTTAATCCAAAGATAGTGGTGATTACAAGGATAAGTTATGAACATATGGATAAACTTGGGAAAAGCATAACTTCTATTGCTTCTGAGAAGGCAGGGATTATAAAGGAGAATTCTATTGTTGTATCCTCTTTACAGATGCCAAAGGCGAGAGAGGTTATAAGGGAATATTCGAGAAAGAAGAAGGCCGCGTTATTTGAGATAGGCAGCGATATAAAATTTAAAGAAGCAGAAGTCTCAGGCAATAAAACCTCTTTTGACTATCGCGGCCTTTATAATAATCTAAGGGATGTGCAAATTTCGCTTTTAGGCCCCCATCAGATTTTAAATGCGGTAACTGCAATAGGGGTTTGCGAGATTTTGCCTAATTTTGGCATCCCTTTTTCTGAAAAGACTGTCAGGAGTGGATTAAGCCTAACAAATTGGCCCGGAAGATTTCAGATTGTAAAAAAAAGCAGGCCTATAATTTTAGACGGAGCGCAGAACAGGGATTCTGCTTTCTGGCTAAAAAAGACTTTCCAAAGGGTATTTAATAAAAAGAAGGTTTCTTTAATTCTTGGGATTTCAAAGGATAAGGATGCAAAGGGAATAGCAAAAGAACTTAGCGGTCTGTCAAAGGAGGTTGTGCTTACAAAGGCGGACACTCCGAGAGCGCTTGAACCTACCATATTTAAGGAAAAAATAAAGGAATTTTTTAAAAATATAAAACTTGTCGATAACCTGAAAGATGCCCTTGAATATGCAAGAAAGATTACCCCGAAAGAAGGCATTATCATAATAACAGGTTCGCTGTATCTTGTTTCGGACGCATTGAAGATTCTTAAAATTAAAGTCAGGTTATGATGGATAAAATAAATCTTGACGATACTATTGTTGCGATTTCTACTCCTATAGGAGAAGGAGGTATAGGCATAGTCCGCTTAAGCGGAAGAGATTCAATAAAAATCGCCGACAGGATGTTCAGATCAAAAGACGGGAAGTCTGTTTCTGGATACGAATCCTATACCACCCATTATGGTTTCATATATAATGGAGCAGGGGAAATTGATGAGGTTATACTGACTGTAATGAAGGCGCCACGTTCCTACACAAAGGAAGATATAGTTGAGATAAACTGCCATGGAGGGATTGTGCCGTTAAAGGAAGTCCTGGAACTTAGTTTAAAACATGGTGCAAGGCTTGCCCAGCCCGGTGAATTTACAAAGAGGGCATTTTTAAACGGAAGGATAGACCTTATAGAGGCAGAGGCAGTTCTGGATATAATAAGGGCAAAGACAGACCTGAGCCTGAAATATGCAATGAAACAGCTTGAAGGAGGCCTTTCAAAAAGGATAAATTTATTAAAAGAGAAAATACTGGATATCCTAGCAGACGTAGAGGCATCCATTGATTTCCCGGAGGAAGACATAGATTTTTCAAGCGATGAAACCCAGCTTAAAAATATAGATAGTATTTTAAATGAATTAAATCTGCTCATTGATGAGTCAAAAACAGGCATAATATTGAGAGAAGGGATCCTGGCAGTGATATGCGGAAAGCCGAATGTGGGGAAATCCACACTCCTAAATACCCTTTTAAAAAAGGAGCGCGCTATAGTTACGCCTGTGCCGGGAACAACAAGGGATACCATAGAGGAATCAATAAATATCAAGGGTATGCAACTCAGGCTGGTGGATACAGCAGGCATAACCGAAACAGATAATCCGGTGGAGATAGAGGGTATAACGCGGACAAAAAAATATGTTGAGGATGCGGATATAATACTGTTCCTTTTAGATAATAACACACCCTTAGAAGGAGATGATGCGAAAATAGCAAATCTTATCGAGGGCTCAAAGAATGCGCTTGTTATAATAAATAAGATTGATTTAGAACCAAAGCTTAATCTGGAAAAAATAAATGAAATTCTGCCAAATAGGAGTATAATAAAAACCTGCGCAAAAGGGGGCGCCGGGATATCAGATTTAGAGGATGAAATTGCAAAACTTGTATTTAAAGGCGGCGTGATTTCGTCTGATGAGGCAATTATAACAAATGCAAGACACCGGGATGCCCTTGTAAGGACAAAGGACGCACTTATAGAGGCAAAAGAGGATACAGTAAATGATAAGGGAGCAGAGTTTATTTCTATAGATATAAGGGAGGCGTTAGATTCCATAGGGATAATTATCGGAGAGGTTTATACAGAGGAACTGCTTGAGAGGATATTTTCAAAATTTTGCGTAGGAAAATAGGATGGATAAGAAAAGAATAGAAAATGCCGCAAGGGAAATACTCTTTGCCATAGGCGAAGATTTAAAAAGAAGCGATATGCATCTTACGCCCAAAAGAGTAGCCGAGATGTATGAACAGATTTTAAATGGCAGGGATAAGAACCCTGAGGATGAACTTGAGATTTTGTTATCCGAGGGTCATGATGAGATAGTTTTGCTGAAAAATATACCGCTTTATTCGATCTGCGAACACCACCTTTTGCCTTTTATCGGAAAAGCCCATGTGGCGTATATCCCGAAGGGGAACCGGGTAACAGGCTTGAGCAAGCTCGCAAGGGTAGTTGACATTCTTTCAAGAAGGCTTCAGGTTCAGGAAAGGCTCACCACTCAGATAGCAAATGTGCTCACCAAGAAATTAAGACCTCTGGGTGTTATGGTAATAATAGAAGCAGAGCATCTCTGTATGAGTATGCGCGGCGTAAATAAATCCGGGATAACAACCGTTACCTCTGCCGTAAGAGGTATCTTCAAGACCAATTCAAAGACCCGCTCAGAGGCGATGGCGCTTATAAAGTCTTAGCCGTGGAATTCAAAAAATACTCTCCTTTTTTAATTCTGGCACTTTGCATTTCCCTGGTATATCTAAACTCTCTTTTTAACGGTTTTGTATGGGACGATTATAGCCATATTGTTGATAATCACACGATAAAGGATTCAAGCAGGTTCTTTGTGCTATTTACCCACAATATAATTCTGCGCGGATATAAGGTATCCAATTATTATAGACCGTTGCAGCAGGCATCCTATATGTTCGATTACAGACTATGGAAACTCAATCCCCTTGGTTTTCATCTCGGTAATGTAATCCTGCACATATTGAACGCCTTCTTGTTATACGCGGTTATATTCTTTTTAATAAAAGACAATATACTGTCCTTTTTTTGCTCACTAGTCTATTCTATGCATCCTGCGCATACCTCAGTGGTTAGTTATATATCCGGAAGGGCGGATATTCTCGGAAGCCTATTTTTTCTTTTGAGTTTTTTCCTTTACGCTAAATCCGGGACGGTTTCAAAAAAAGTAAACCCCGTTAGAGAACTACGTTCTCTAACGGTATGCGCTGATGGTGGCATTAAACCACCATCAGTTTCTTTATTTTCACCACCGACTTCGTCGGTGGCTTTCTCTAACGGGGTAAATTTCCTCTATGTGCTCTCTATAACCTCTTTTATATTATGCCTGTTATCAAAAGAGTCTGTCCTTATATTCCCTTTTGTCCTTCTACTGTACGAACTTATCTTTGTATCCCGGAAAAAATTTTTAAGGCTAATCCCCTTCTTTTTATTAGTCGGCATTTACCTTTTCTTCAGGATTGATATAGCCGCTAATAAAGCGCAACTCCTGCTTAAAGACCCGCATATTTCTTTTCGCCTTATAACTTCTTTAAAGACGTTTTTTGAGTATGTCTATATTCTGTTTTTACCTTTAGGCCTTCATATGGAAAGGACACTATCGCCCCATAGATATTTTCCGTATGAGGTATTTTTGTTTCTATGCGTGGCGGTTTCCTGTATAATTATTCTGAAACATTCAAAATATTTTAAATTTATCCTGTTCGGTATTTTTTATTTTATTATTAACCTTCTGCCCGTGTTGAACATTCTTCCCCTTCATGCGCCGCTTGCTGAGAATTGGCTATATATTCCATCTATGGGTTTTGTTCTGGCCGTGGTACTGGCTATAAGAGAATTTTTTGACGAGAATAAGGTTTTTTTTGCACTTGTTGTTCTGGCTTGCGCTATTTTATCCGTTTTAACTGTAACGCAGAATGCAAGGTGGCGGGACGAGCACACCCTGTATAGCTATATTCTGAATTTTGAACAGGCATCCTATAAAATTCACAATAACCTCGGGAATGTGTATTATAAAGATAAAGATATGGAAAGGGCGATGAAAGAGTACGAGACTGCGAACAACTTAAACCCCTCCCATTTGGACCCCTATATAAATTTAGCGGTTATAAATATCGATTTGAAAAATGTTAACAAGGCAGAATTTTACCTGAAGGAAGCCGAGAGACTTGATCCGGAAAATCCCTTAGTCTATTTTAATAAAGCCAGACTTTTCCTTTTAAAGAGCGATAGGATTAAGGCAAGGCAAAACCTTAAAATAGCGCTGGATATATATCCCGATTACTACGACGCCTATAAGATTTTGAAGGAGTTTCTGGAAGAGGAGCCGGATTTTAAAGAGGCTCTCCGAAGGGTAAAGGAAGAGCCTGATTCCGCAGAAATGCATTATAAACTGGGTTCGATATATCTTAAGAATTTTCTTTTTTATGATGCTATCGAGGAGTTATGTCAGGCAATTATTTTAAATAATGAATTTTCTAAGGCTCATAATAACTTAGGCTGTGCCTATGCAAGAATAGGGGAATTCGGACTCGCAATGAGGGAATTTAAACTTGCAGTAAAACTCGATAAGAACTATGCAGATGCATACAGCAATATGGGGATATACTATGCACAACGGAATAATTTTAAAAAGGCACGGGTTTTTTTAAACAAGGCACTTGGGTTATCCCCTGAGCATAAAAAATCCAGGGATATATTAGAGTTGATAAGTAAATCAAATGAAGCCCAGACTTATGGAACGAAGTGAACATAAGTATGTTGGCTGAATTTGACCCTTGACATTTTGCTATGAATGCAACTTTTCTAAGGTAAAATGTCAAGGGTTTAATGGTTCGACTTCGTCCCTCGGCTTCGCTCGGGATAATCCTGAGCGAGTGAAATCCCTCGACTAGGCTCGGGATTGT
>CAZDNS010000037.1:0-16147 GCA_964506845.1 uncultured Planctomycetia bacterium
GAAATAATTTCGGATTTTGTCCGAGAGGCAGAGCCATCTTTAACAAAGCCCTATTCCCGATACAAGAGAATAGGGCTTAAAGAGAATTGGCTCCCCCCGCAAGACTCGAACTTGCGACACGATGGTTACAAGTATCCCGATATTGCTACCGGACTCGGACTATCTCTTTACCATATCCTTCGACTTCGCTCAGGACTTAGGCAGCGGGTGTATAGTCTCTGCGCATTTAGGCTCGGCTATTTCTGCTTCGCACATTTAGCTCAGGATTACCCAGCACTAATTTTTCTAATCAAATCCAGATTTAAAATTAGTGCTGGGCTTCCCTGAATTAGCCCTTGCCACAAATCGTGGCGAGCCCGCCTTTTATTACGGCGGACACTTTTCCATCCTGCAGTTTCCTGCAGGAGCTGCTCATCTTTAGCATGAAGTTTCCAAGGTTTTTTCTTGACCTCGGCGCTTCGCGCCTCGGAACAGCCATCTGCTCTACCAACTGAGCTAGGGGGGAGTGATTGGTGTTTCAAAGAACAATCAGTGTTGTCTTAAAAGCCTTCCTTCTTTAGAAATCCTTCTAAGCCCGTCTGCCATCTGGTTAACAACGCCGGCAAGGGCTTTTAATTCGTCGTTTTTCCTTAAATTTAACCTGATATCAAAATTGCCCTCTCCTATGTGGTGCAGTTCCTTTTCAATCCTTACAAGCGGCCCTGCTATCCTGTGGGTCAGGTATATCACCGACACAATCACAACCGGAAGAAGAACCAAAAGTTCAAACAGCGTAAGGAAACTCACTGTCTGGAGAAATATTTCAAGAACATCAGAGCTCTCAAGGCTTAATTTCTGGACAGTAACCCACACGGCCCTGTAGGATAAACCCATACCGACAATCGCAATAAACATTGTAAAAAACAGCATAATCCTGACAGAGTTCATCTGGAAATTATCGTGCGTTAGGTATCTGATTCTCTTATCTATCGATTTCATAACCATAATTTCCTCCTTTGCAACCGCTGAAACACAAAATTTGTAACCGCTAAATCGCAAAAGTTTCTCTACATCTTTTGCGTATATTTTGCGCTTTGGCGCCTGCCTGCTGGCAAGGCAGGGTTATTCTACGCTTTTGCGGTTACCTTAAGAGCCTATGGCTCCGTTATTTTTTAAACTACATCTTAATAAGATAATAAGACATTGTCAAGAAACTAAAGTTCGGTTCTTCCTTCCAGGGCCTTTGCGAGGGTTGCCTGGTCTGTGTAATCAAGATTGCTGCCTACTGGTATGCCGTAGGCTATCCTGGTGAGTTTTACGCCAAGGGGTTTTATAAGTTTAGTAAGATATAACGCAGTAGCCTCTCCCTCTGTGTTCGAACTTGTGGCTATTATAATCTCTTTTACGCTTGCGGACCTTATCCTTGAAATCAATTCCTTTATCTTTAAATCGTCGGGCCCTATGCCATCAAGGGGAGACAGTGCTCCCAGAAGCACATGGTATAACCCTTTATAACCATGGGTCTTCTCAATTGCTATTATGTCCTTTGGCTCCTCTACAACACATATAAGGGAAGTGTCCCTTGTAAAATCGCTGCATACCCTGCAGGTTTCATCCTCGGAGAGGTTAAAACAGGTTTTACAGAAGGTGACATTGTCCTTCAGGGAAACGATTGCGTCAGATAAAAGCCTTGCCTGTTCTTTCGGTATTTTCAGGACGTAGAAGGCAAGCCTCTCGGCTGTCCTGGGACCGATACCGGGCATCTTAACGAGCTCGTTTATAAGGTCTTCCATAGATTTTGTATAGCCTTTTGATGTGGTCATTATTCAGCGCTCTTTTTTGAATCCTTGTTTTTATTTATAATCTTTCCATCAAAAAGTTTAAGGGTCAATTTAACAATGGAATCTTCCTGGGTTTCTTTCTCTGCAGGAGGCTCCTCAGCCAGTTCTTCTTTATCAGGCATCTCAAGTTCTGTCTCTTCCAGGGGTTCTGCCTCTGTTTGGCCTGTTTCAGAAATAGTGTTTACATCTTTTGAAAAGGCTGTGAATTCAAGATTAAGGTTTTTACCCAGAAGTTTAGCAAGAATTTCTTCTATTAGTTTCTTGTTTTCCGGCCTATCCAGGCTTTCCCTGTGAAAGTTAAACCCGTCCGGCAGGCCTATAACAAGCAAGCCGTTTTTAACCTCAACTGGGCGCGCCTCAAGTAAAAAAGTGGCAACCGACATCTTCTCGTCTTTAAGTATGTCTATCAATTGAGCCCAGCAGCCTTTAACCGCCTCTAACTTGATATGAGTTTCATCGGCTTTATCTTTTTGAGGCAGATTATCCGAAATTTTCGGCTTTTCTGTTTCTTTTATAGTTTTGACCTGAAGAGGCTTATCGGATAGATCGGCTGTATGAGGGTTCGGCTTTTCTTTCTGGCTCGTAAAATCTGAGAGCCTGTTTAATATCTCGTCAAGTTTTATCAGGCTTTCCCTCTGGGTTAACTTGACCATTGCTACTTCTAATATTATCCTCTCGTGCGCGTGTTTTCTTATTAACTCCTGGGTATTTAAGAGGACGTTTATTATATAGAATATATCGGGCAGAGAAAGAATTTCAGCCTGCCTTACAATCGCATCGATATTTTCTTTCGAGAGTTCGATAAGGTTGTTTAGGGAATCCCTGTTTGATATCTTGGCAACCAGCAGGTTCCTGAAATGCTCTGTGAGCGCCAATACAAACTGGGCTATGTCTTTGCCCTCATCGTTTATCCTGTTAACAAGGAGAAGGGCGTTCTTTGAATCCTTTTTTATAAAACTTTCCGTAACCTCAAAAAGCACCTCCTGCGGCACTATGCCTAAGACAGCGGTAATATCTTCAAATCTTATCCTGCCGTCTGAGAAAATCCCTATTTGTTCCAGTATTGCCTCTGCATCGCGCAGGCTCCCGTCGGATATCTTCGCTATCTCAAAGAGGGCGTCTTCCTGTATATTTAAATTTTCCTTGTCTACGATTGATTTCAGTTTGGCTATTATGTCTTTTGTGGAGATTTTCCTGAAGTCAAACCGCTGGCAACGTGAGACTATAGTCGGTGGTATCTTATGCGGATGGGTGGTGGCAAGTATAATTTTGATATGTGCCGGCGGCTCTTCGAGCGTCTTAAGAAGGGCATTGAATGCCTCTTCTGTAAGCATATGGGATTCGTCTATTATGTAGATTTTAAACCTGCCGGAGGTGGGCCGGAACTTCACATTCTCCCTGAGATTTCTTATGTCGTCTATGCGCCTGTTTGATGCGCCGTCTATCTCTATAAGGTCGAAATTCGTGCCGCTTTTTATCTCGCTGCAGGAGGTACATTTTCCGCAGGGCTCAGGCGCCGGGCCATTTTTACAGTTTAATGCCATGGCAAGTATCCTTGCGGTTGAGGTCTTGCCCGTCCCTCTTGGACCTGCAAATAGATAGGCATGGGCAAGCCTATCCATTGAGATTGCATTCTTCAATGTGGTCGTTATATGAGTCTGCCCCACGACCTCATCAAAACTCTGGGGCCTAAATCTCCTTGCGTATACTCTGTAGGTCATATATTTACCTTGTTATCCAAAGAGACTGAAAATCTGTCTCAAAAGCCTTTTACACTTAAAGAGATTATCTTCGTCTGTCTATACCTTATCGATACCACTAAAAAGAAAATGGAATATTTACTGCCGCTAGCTTCTTCTGCTTTCTGATAGTTTTTATATCAAGAAGATACCTTAGATGCAGATTTACAAATTTTACATAATCATCCATAGATAAACTTCTCGTTGCTGGAAGTGCATCTTTAATAATGGGGAGGTTCAGTTTTTTCATACTAAGATGAATAACTCCCTTCTAATATTTTATTATAAAGCTCTTCTCTGCCATATTTCAAACATAAGTTTTTAAACTCAAGGTCCTTGACATCTACTTTATTTATCCTGATTAATTCCATAATATCTGCGAAGTCTCTGTATTCACGCATTTTAGGGTTGTATTTTATGGCATGTAATTTAAGGGCTATTAGATGATATAAACAGGGGACAATAAAACTCTCTCCCACAATGCTAATTGTCTTGCCATCTTTGATAATTTTACCCAACGTCTCTTTATCTACAAACATAAAATCTACATCCATCAACGATGGCTTCTCTCCTAAGAACCGGGCAAACACCTCTTGTTCATAATCCTTTCTAAACCCTTTTTCTTCTAATAAAATTAATATGTTATTAAAATCTTCTTTAGTAATCAAAAAATCTATATCAGCCGTGGAGCGACTTACCTTATAGTAATTAACGGCGAAGCCTCCAATTAAAACACAGGTTACCTTACCCTTGGCAAATATACTAGAGATAATGTTAAAAACATTGGGACTTTCTTTATTGGCCATTATCTTTTTTAATACACCTAAGCTCTTTTTGGCACACCTCGCGTCTGGGCGGGCTTGCTAAACGGTGCTCCTTATCCGTCGCACCAGCAATGTCACACAGCGATTGCTTCAAATCCCTCTCTACAAAAGGTAGCGCTCCAGTAGTTACGATACTCCTTCTCATCGTATCGTTTAACGCCGCTTCAGCATGAATCTTTCTTCGAATTAATAATGAAATACTTCAGTAGCTAAAATACTCGCTACTCGCTCGTATTTTTTTACGCTACTTCAGTATGAATCTTCCTTCGGAAGATTCAGCGGAGAGGCTGGGATTTGCCTCCTACGCTCGCAGGATTTGCTCGCTGCGTAGGCTCCCCTCGTTCGCTGTCGCTCGTGATTCTCGCTTTTCCTCCCATTGGGTCGGCGCTCACTTGCTTCAAATCCCTTCAAAGAAGTTTAAGCGGAGAGGCTGGGATTTGAACCCAGGGAGCCCCTTTTGGAGGCTCAAACGCTTAGCAGGCGTCTGCTTTCGACCGCTCAGCCACCTCTCCCATATTAGCTTATAGCAAATAGCTTATGGCTTATAGTTCCTCTTCTTTTTGAAGAACTCTTTTAAAAAATGGCTGCACTCATCAGGCAAAATGTCTCTGGTAATTCTTAAATGGTGATTCAGCTTTTCAAGGGCAGGGATATTCAGAGTAGAACCACAGGCACCTGTTTTAGGCTCAGGCGCACCATAGATAAGTCTGTTTATCCTAGCAAGAACCATCGCGCCCACACACATTATGCAGGGCTCAATTGTAACATAAAGGGATGTATTTAACAAACGCTCATTCCTTAAATAATCTGCGGCCTGGGTAATTGCAAGCATCTCGGCATGTGCGGTGGGGTCGTGCAGTCTTTTTACCTGATTGTGGCTACGCGCGATTATCTTTCTCTCATAGACGATAACAGCTCCTATCGGCACCTCATCCTCTTCAAATGCCTTTTTAGCCTCTTTTAACGCCTCTCTCATATAAATCTTATCTATTTTCATATCTTTATTCTGGATTAAGGAAGCACTTCAGCGGTTGCGATACTCCTATTCGTCGTATCACTTAACACCGCTTCAGTACAAATCTTCCTTCGGAAGATTTGGCGTGCCCGGCGCGATTCGAACGCGCGACAACTGGTTTCGTAGACCAGTGCTCTATCCAGCTGAGCTACGGGCACAGATATCAATCTTCTATCTCAATTTTTATCCCGCCCAAAACCCATGCAAAAAAATTATACACCAATGCCATAAATGCCGAAACTATGCCCACTGCTATGCCATGCAGAAAAACAAGAACCAACTTTCCTATAATACCGGAGCCTATCCTTTCTATAAATGGGAGTTTAAACGGGATAATCTGTTTCGTCATCCCGCTTAAAATAGCAACCGTAAGCCCCATAATTATAAACATTCCGCTGAATAATTTAAAGGTTGAGATAATACCGATATGCTTTAACTCAATTGTTTTCATCGCATACCTCCTGTTTATATCAACCGGCTTTTCAAAATCGTTAATCCGCTAAAATAAAACTCGCTTCGAATCCTTATCTACAAAAGGTAGCGCTCCAGTGGCTATAATACTCCTATTCGTCATATTATTTAACGCCACTTATGCATGAATCTTCTGAAGGAAGATTCAGCGGCGTCGCACTTACTGCTCGGCTTGTCGCCTCGCTACGCTCGTTGCGACATCCGCACAAAATTTTCTTTGTCAGAAAATTTTGGCGGAGAGGCAGGGATTCGAACCCTGGAAGCACCTTTTGGATGCTTACACGATTTCCAGTCGTGCCGATTCAACCAGCTCTCGCACCTCTCCTAAGCTCTGTTAATTATTCTATAATATTTAAGCAGGGTTATCAATAAACAGAAAACTCCAGATTGAGTTTTTATTAAGTTGGAACATATTATACTATACTTATCTTTCGTTTTCTACATACTATTATTTGGATTGAAAAAAAGTTTTGGTGAAGTATAATAATACCAAGTATATACTATATATCAAAAAAATTATGCCATTAAGATTAAAACCCCTTCTCAAATTAACGCATAAACTACGCCTATCTCCCCAGATAAAATTATCCCTCAATCTCCTTCAACTTCCTATGTCAAGGCTCAAGGAATATATTAAAGAAGAGGCGGAAAAGAATCCTCTCTTAGAGATTACAGAGGAAGGAATCGCTGATAAAGAAATGTCGGATAAATCTGTGATGGATTCGAGAGAGTACCCAGACAAAATTGAGATAGAGGAAGAAAAAAAACGATACAAAGAAAGTTTAATCACCAAACCAGCCACCCTACAGGAGCATCTGCTCAGCCAGTTAAGACTGCTTACAAGCACAGATAAAGAATTGAAAATCGGAGAGTTAATCATAGGTGGTCTGGATGACAACGGATATCTAACAGCCTCCATAGAGGAAATATCTCAATATGCTAAAACTACACCTCTTAAAGTCAGGAATGTATTATCTCTCATTCAAACCTTCGACCCTATTGGAGTAGGAGCGCAGGATTTAAGAGAGTGCCTCTTTTTACAATTAAAAGCAAAGGGCAAAGAAAATTCCCTGACAGGTAAAATTGTGGATAATTTTTTACTGGATTTAAAAAACAGAAAATTTGATTATATTGCAAAAAAACTCAAAATCTCTCTCGCAAGATTAAAAGAGGCTATGAAGGAAATAGCAAATCTTGAGCCTAAACCAGGCCGCGCATTTATCACAGAAAAAACTATACGTTTAATTCCTGATGCTACGCTAAAAAAAGAAAGGCAGGGGTATAAGATAATCCTTAATAGCCGGGAATTGCCATATGTTACTTTAAACGATGAATACAAAAAAATGGCACAACAAAAAAATCTCCCTAAAGACACAAAAGAATACCTAAGAGAAAATCTTGCCAAAGCCCGACTATTGATAAATGCCATAAAAAAACGCCAGCAAACCATCCGGCAGGTAGTGGAAGAAATTGTAAAGGCGCAGAGGGATTTTTTTGATAATGAAACGTCTGATTTTAAACCGATGACGTTAGTGCAGATTGCCGAAAAAATTAACAAACATAAATCTACCGTAAGCAGGGCTATGGCAAATAAATACATCCAGACACCGCACGGTATATTTGAGTTGAGGTATTTCCTAAGCTCCGGGATTAAGCAGAAAGATGGATTAACCTTTTCATCCAAGAACATCAAATTCAAGCTTGCGGAATTAATAAAAAATGAAAATAAAAAGAAACCCTTATCCGACCAGAAGATTGTCCGCATATTTAAACAAAAGGGAATAGCTGTATCCCGCCGCGCAATAACAAAATACAGGGCGCAGCTTAAAATCCTGCCTTCCAGATTAAGAAGGGCTCTGTAGTATATATATTTTACAGAGCCCTTATTTAGCCTTATATCTGCATATTACTTTGCTAAAGGATTCAATTTAATATCCTCGCGAAGCACGTGCCATTTCTCAGTGAAGACCGGGCTTTTATACTCTTCATAGCCCGGAGCAGTAGCGCTGATGTAATAATTCCTTCCTGTCTGGAGTTTAAATCCATAACGACCTGTGGCATCTGTTATCTGCGGATTAGCAGCGTTTGGATTTGCTGCCTTATCCAGGGGAACCAACGAACCATCCTCATAATGGACAGTTACCTTTGCTCCGACCACCGACTTACTTGTCTTTGCATCAGTAACCTTGCCATAAGGGCAACGAAGAATAAGGATCTGCCGATCATAGGTCATCGTATAAGAAGCACCGCTTACAGGATCTGTCACGGTTACGGCTAACTGGAAATAGCCTCCCTTAGGGCCTACAGACAGCTCTGTAGGTGGCTGATAACTAAAATTATATGTTTCGTCCCCATTCAGGGTAATCTCCTGGGTGTATTCCGCAGCCACTTGGCCTGCATCGTAATTATATGTAACGGTCACTATAGGCCAGCCATAATAATTAGGCTCGCCGGCGGTTGCTCGACGACTCCAATCTACGAATGAGAAGTTCTCTGTATAATCGTTGATGCTGGTGAGTGTCATAGTGACAAGGAGATTGGTTCCTTCAAAAGTCTCCGGCAGACCGCTCACATCTAATGAGTAATAGATCGTCTTTGGCAGAGAAGTGTTACCTACCCATACCTTATCATAGGTAGGAAGAGTATAGTTGGCAAGACGATTCTGCCAATAGCTGAGGTAGTATTGAATCGTGTTTTGAGAATAGTAAGGGCTGGGGTTATTGGCCTGCTGCAGCCAAAAATTCACTTGCTGCAGAAGTGTAAGGTACCACGGGTCATCAATATGGGCGCTCAGAGACAACAAAGAGGCTAGGTCTAAGACTGGCTCCTTTTCATGTATGGCTCTACCCCGCTCAGATTTTTCCCTGCCGCTATCCTTGTCAAACCCATAAGGGTCTCTCATATCAACCTTACCCATATTGCCCTGGCCTCTCTCATCATTAGGGTTGTAAGACCATCTTGCCTTTTCTATGGCTTTTGGTAAATTATCCTTTATGTTTTTGGTCTGATTTATCCTAATGTGCTCGGCACTCTTGCCATTCGCTCCTCTTTCCGGACGGTTAGCCCTTACATCTGCCTGCGTCCTTGCTTTCTCAATTATATGCCTTCTCTGAGTATTAGAAACGCTGCTTGCTGAGGACTCTCCATTATTAGAGGATCTTGAGGAATGTTCTTGAGACCGGCTTTTCTCTACGCTGTTTTCAGAGTTACCATGGTCTCCTTTGCCTTTGGCATTGCCCTGATTTTCTTTCTCGGACTGCTCTTCTCTTCCTTTACCCTTACCATTGTCTGCGCCGTTTCCCTTTCCATTTGAATCCGCATAAACATAGTTGGTTACCGATGTAAGGAAGATAATGATAAATACGATATAAATTTTCCTTAAGATAGAAAGTAACCTTTTCATCTTTTTCACCTCCCTTCTTTTTTAAGATTTTTACTACATTCATTTTTTTCCTCCTGATTATTTTTATAGCCTATAAATGAATCCCTCTGCCTCTAATAAAGCAAGCAACTTTCGTGCCAATAACAAAAACTAAAGATAAAGTCTTATATAACCTGTGTAAAACAAATAGGTTAGAAGTAAAAAAATTTATCGAGCGGAATTAATAACAGAAGGTTGAAGGGTTTAAAAAGTAAAATCTTTTTACATTAAATTGTAATCTATTCTTATCTTATTGCAAATAAATATGTTAGAGTGTAAAAATATTTTCACTTTGTACACTTTAAATCTTTACTCCTTTAGGTATACCCCCGAGACTTCAGGGTGATTATTACTATGTAAAGCCTGCTGTGGTCTAAGCCATCGCAAGCTGCAAGTCAGAAAACGCTTTCTTTAATTTGGGTTACATCTTTGTATGCTGAATACATATTGTTCGAGCAGGCGATTTAAGTTTTCGCTTGACTTATTTTTTTTGTGTATTAATATTTTCTTGATGAAAAGGTTTATTATTTTCATTATTCTCTTTCTCCTGCTACCCTCTTCTCTATCAGCGCAGACGCTGGAAGAAAAAAGAAGAATTGAAGAAGGAAAAAGAGACAATCTGCATCCAACTGAGCCAGCCGTATTTCAAGCCCAAAAGGTAAGAACCGAGCCGATATCTCCGATTGACCTTGCATATTTTTTTGGAGAACTTATACCCAAGAGAGTAACCTACCGCTATGATATCTGCAAAGCCCTCGTAGTCCTGAGAGGAGTAGAGGATGAATATATTAATCTCGACTCCCAGGTTGCATTTCTAAAAAAAGAAAGCCTTATCCCAAAGAAAATAGCGTCAGAGTTTAACCCTATGGAACCCCTCAGGAAGGGACTTGCCGCTTATATGTTTTGCAAGGCTATGGGCCTAAGGGGAGGCGTTAACCTTAGACTTTTTGGCATAAAAGAAAGATATGCCCTTAAGGAGTTAGTCTATGAGGGTATAATGGCTCCCGGAAATCCCGGGGATATTATGAGCGGGGAGGAATTGGTTTCAACTCTTATGCAGGCGATTGATTATATGAAGAAAGGGCAGGAAGTGGCAAAAATTAAAACCAAAAGAATAAAATGAGAAACTTGCTGGGGATATGTCTGGTTATTGTTTTTATAACCTTGCTTCCTGAACTTGCAAAAGCTGAAACGCCTGAGGAGCAAAGAAGAATAGAGCAGTTAAAGAGAGAATTCTTAAGCAAGATAGGCGACGGGGATTTAGAGGTGCTCAAAAAAGAAAGCAGGCTTGTTTTTGATTATGGCGGCTGGATTAATTACAGATACGACGGTTATCGTGACGACGATAACGATTCTCTAACTGCGGACAGCCTTGATTATTCGGATTCTCTGGATTTCCGCTTTTGGGTAGAGGCAACCTTAAGACCGCCTGCCGGCGCTTCATATAAGAATCAACATTCATTATATATAAGATTTAAAGACCTTCTTATAGAGAGATACTCCGATAGCCTGGCTTCGGATGTGGTTAAAGGCTATGACCAGGATGGGCCGCACCTTGACTACGCCTATCTGATTTTAGACCTTCGACCATACAACCTTGAGATTGGAAGGCGCTACTTCAGCGTTGGGCAAGGTATAGCCTACAGCAATGCAAATGACGGACTTGAGCTATCCGGCTCCTTTGAGAAATTTAATCTGAAAACCTTTGTTTCACAGACACTTCCTCGCGAGGAAAATATAGATACCAGCGTCCCTGGCTGGGAAAAGGAAAGCGACAGAGCCTACTATGGATTTGAGGGAACCTATCTCGGAATTTCTAACCACGGCATATACGGCTATTTCCTGATTCAGAGAGATGAAAGCGATGAAGACCCGGAAGACATATTTTCCAATTACACTTATGATTCTGAATACATTGGCCTCGGAAGCCAGGGTAAGATAACCCCGAGTATGCACTACTGGGCAGAGATAATAAGAGAAACTGGCTATAGCCATGTATTCGATACGGATGAAAAAAAACGCGTAAATGCCTGGGGAGGGGACTTTGGAGCAAGTTACGACTGGGAAATATACAGCCATCCTAATTTTTCGCTCGAATATGCCTTTGGAACAGGGGATTCTGACAGGCTAAATGTCACCAATACCTTTGATGGAAATATTTCTGGAGAAGATAGAAACTTTTTATATTTTGGCTATCTCCCGACCGGATATGCCCTTTCGCCAAGGCTGTCAAATCTTCATTTTTATAAGGCAGGGGTATTGTTTAAACCCCTCGAGAAATATAAACTTTTTAAGAATTTAACCTTTGGTATGGACTATTACCGATATTATAAATATAAAAAAGAAGGCGGAATTTATGATTCGGAGGCCAGCCTCAGCAACAACGACATAGGAAGCGAGATAGACCTTGAAACCTCTTGGCAGATTATGTCTGACTTAAGCTGCTCAATACAATACGGGCATTTTAGACCGGGGGATGCCTATCCTGGTTCAGCCAATGATAGAGAGGATTATATATCTACAAGCGTGACTCTTACGTTTTAACAGGGGATTTTTCTTTAAGCCCGTATTCCCTTATCTTTTTATCCAGCGTGGGCCGCGATATTTTTAAAAGACTGGCTGCTTTAGCCTTATTCCATTCAGTATAATTTAACACTTTAAGAATGCGTTCCTTTTGGGCAGATTCCAGCGAAAAATCTTGGGGAGATGAATCAAACTGTGTGCCTATTATCTCAACCCTAAACGGTAAATCCTCCAACCATATTACATCGCGGCTAACCAGCGACATTCCCCCTTTTATTACACTTTTCAACTCCCTTACATTGCCGGGCCAGTTGTGCTTCATTAAATAAGCAAGCGTCACGTTGGACACGCCCTTTATATTTTTCTGATACTCTCTGTTAAATTCTTTGATGAAATGGTCTATCAATAAAGGGATATCTTCTTTACGCTCACGCAATGCAGGTATGCCAAGATGAATCTCGTGCAGACGATAATATAAATCTTCTCTGAATCTGCCTCTTTTTAGCTCTCTTGAGAGGTCTTTATTGGTGGCGGAAATAATCCTGCAGTCCACGGTAATTGTTTCTTCGCCTCCTACCCGTTCAAAACTCTTTTGTTCAATAGCTCTCAATGTCTTAGCCTGGGCAGCTGGGCTCAAATCCCCAATCTCATCTAAAAATAGCGTTCCTCCGTTTGCCAATTCGAACTTGCCTTTTTTTCTGCTTATCGCATCTGTAAATGCGCCCTTTTCGTGGCCAAAGAGTTCTGATTCTAAGAGGGTATCCGGCATCCCGGCGCAATTTATGGCAACAAAGGGTCCCTCTTTCCTTAGGCTATTGTTATGTATGGCTTGAGCGATTAATTCTTTTCCTACGCCGCTTTCTCCGGTTATTAATACAGTCGCGCTGGATTGAGAGACCTTTCTGGCAGTAGCAATTAACTCCAGCATTTCCTTAGAAGATGTAATAATATCCTCAAAACCTACTTTTCTGTCTGCCTTGGATTTATCTGCGCTATTATTAATTTTCTGATTCATTTTTATTAAGAGTAATTATTGATAATGGTAGCAAAGTATTAACGTTAACACAACTATTATTTCAAACAAAGACACCTGCTGTTTTTTAGTGGAACCCCTCGGCCTATCCCTCGCAACTTGGCTCGCCTCGTGCCGAGGCAATAAAACGCATGGCACTCGGTGCCGAGGCGGGATGGTGAGTCCTTCGACTCGTTCCGCTCGCTCAGGATTATCCCGAGTGAAGTCGAGGGACGAAGTCGAACCAAAGGCCGGGGATTTCTGCGAGGGATTAAAAACATTGGCCAGCCAGACGAAGCTCGCCTGCGTTATTTCACAGAAGCCAAGCGTAGGATAACGGATAAAACGAACTATTGGTCCCGCCTCGTAAGCTGTGGCAAAATTCTCTCCGACAATTTTGCCACACTCGGTGGGATGAATTTGCCAATAACTTAATCCACCAGCAAATTCAAGCGGTGTGTATTGGACGAAGTTCGAATGTATTTCGGGCAAAATCCGCAGGATTTTGACGACTAATCGCACGCGCGAAGCGCGTAGTGGCTCTAAACCTCTCCGTACGCCCCGATTGCGTGGGGAAGCGATACAATGCGCCTCGGACACGCTCGCGAACTCGCGTGTGCAAAAACCAAAATATTTCCTTGCATTTTCCTCGCGTCTCCTCCCCCCACCCCTCCACCGCGAAGCGGAAAAAGAAATGGAAAGGAAATTTTTGGTTTTGCTTCGCCGTTTCAGACTACAAAATGAACATTTGTATTATATCATTTTTGTTTGCTCTTTTCTCCACCCTCACGGCGACCGAGGCGCCCTGCTGTCCGCGTTTAGTGGTAGCACTAAACTCTGTGCCTTCGACGGCAGAAGTATCAGCTCATCAAAGTGGAGCCTCGCCATACAAAATTCTTTAAGGAATGGCGAGGCACAAATCCTATATGTGTTTGCTCCGCCCGCCCGTGCGCACACATCATCCCCGCCGTTTTTAGGAGATATTATAAAACGGCAGGGATGGCCCCCTTGCACAAATGTGGAAAACTTATTGACTTTTTGCACTTAGTTAGATTATAATACTAAATGGGATGGATGATGATCGAACATCCGAAAAATAATTAAATTACTAACTAAACAAGGAGAATAAATATGAAAAAATTTGTCTTAAGTTTGGGGTTTGGATTCGTAGTAAATAATGTTGTGGCCACCTTAGTCGCCGCACTTATTTTGCAACCGCTACTCAATCCGTTATTTGCAAATACCGTAAGAACAGATGCTCAGGGATTGGCATTCTTTCCGCTCCTCGGCGGGTATTTTATCCTGACACTCTTGATGGTAGTTGGGTACAAATACTTCTCAATGCGGGGGCCGTGGCTAAAAAAAGGAGCGGCGTGGGGGCTATTCATCGGCGGTGCGGCATTCTTGTCGGGACATCTCATTACAGCCGGCTGGTCAATCATACCCTCGTTGCCAATGCTTATCTCGGGGATGCTTGATATGTTGGCGCCCATAGCCACTGGAATTGTTATTGGCTATGTGTATAGAAACGAATAATAGCTCAACTTAATAAATTAGGAATAAATTAAAAAATATGAAAATACACACCGAACACGTCCTACTAACTGTTTCTAAAGATACGGCGTTCGCCTACATTGCGGACTATGAAAATATTCCAAAGTGGTCAAAGAATTTTATTTTGAAATTGGAGAAAAGTGGAAGTGAATATACTGCCACAACACCAGTCGGCAAAATGAAATTTGAGATAGCGGCCGATAAAAATACAGGCGTTATAGATATTTTGCTCGATGGCAAACCATCCCCCACACGCTTAGTTGAGCTCGGAGCGGAGATAACACTGTATTCCTTTACTCTTATCTTGCCACCGAATATGCCCGACGCAGAATTTCAGAAAGGTATCAACGGGTTAAAAGAAGAGCTTCTTTTGTTGAAAAAAGAACTTGAGCAATAACCAAGACGGCGGGCGTGATAGTGTTTTATCACAAGCATGCTTGCTGTTTCTTATGTAGTTGTTAAAAATATGCCAACATTCATAATTAAACCAATTGCTCCGCACAACACGAAACTTCATTTGGAAGCTTATTCGTTCACAGAACCACTTCCATATGTCTACAAAAAGGGCGTCTGGCAAAGAGCTTTGCGCCTAAATTCAAAAAGATTGGTTCCTGTAGAAGTATTGATAAACTCTCAGACAGATAACCCCATGCTAACAGTTGAGATATTTGAAAAAATAACCAAACAGGAGAGGAAAGAAATTACTGCACAAATTAAGAATATCTTCAACACAAACTATGATTTGAAGCCAGCATACGAAATAATGGATAGCGATCCAGTGCTTCAAAAAATCAAAATTGATAAATACGGACTCATCCCGACTTCTTTTCCGACTGTTTATGAAGCAACGATCAATACTATCATTCAGCAACAGATTTCTCTAAAAGTTGCATTTCATATGACTGCCAGACTTATTCATAAATATGGCGAATTTGTAAAACTGGATAAAAATGAATATTGGGAATTTCCTAGCCACGACAGATTGGCAAAAGCTAAAATTAGCGATTTAAGAAAACTTGGAATCAGCCAACGAAAAGCCGAATATATTATAGATTTTTCAAAACTGATTACATGTGGCAGGTTTAATCCCGAAGACTTAAAAAATCTTCCCACCCAAAAAATTATTGAAACTCTTACCGAGTTAAGAGGTTTTGGGCGCTGGACAGCCGAAATGATAATTGTTACCGCAATCAATTTTGACCACATCAATCCGTCAGGAGATCTTGGTGCCAGAAAAGCTATCTCGCACTATTACAATAGCGATAAATTGATGCCCGAGGAGGATGTAAGAAAATTCACTAAAAAATGGGGTCAATATCAAGGTATCATAACTTATTATTTGGTAGCCGCGTTATTGCATTAAAATTATGAAACATGGCTCTCATGAAAATTTAGGATATCTATTAACAAGAGCTTCTTTTGCGTGGAATCAACATCTTATGAAGCTACTCCGCTCTAAAGGATTTCTTGATCAAAAACCGTCTTTTGGAGCCGTTTTTATTCCGCTTTTTGATAAGGATGGATTAAGTGTTACAGAAATTGCAAAACTTTCAAAAATTACTAAACAAACTACAAGTATTTATATTCGAGAATTAGAGGGTCTTGGTTATATTCGGAAGGAGCAAGATAAAAAAGATACGCGAAGTTTGAAAGTGTATCTCACTCCGAAAGGCAAAAAATTAAAGTTGGCCGCGCACATCAGTGTCAGGCAAGCAAATGATGAATTTCGCAAACATCTTAACGCTACAGAATTCAAACAGCTCCATAG
>CAZDNS010000038.1:0-15696 GCA_964506845.1 uncultured Planctomycetia bacterium
TTTTTGAGTCTATGGTTAATTTCGATACCAACCCACATTTCAAAAATTGTCAAGGGTTTAATTCGCAAGACGCCCCGAAACTTCGGGGCTACAATTTACGTCGCTATGCTCCGTAAATTATCTGCTCATTAAAGGAGATATAAATGTCAAGATATTTAGGACCAAGCTGCAGGTTGTGCAGGCGGGAAGGACTAAAACTTTTTTTAAAAGGCACCAGATGCCAGAGCGATAAATGCGCCTTTACCAGAAGGGATTACACCCCAGGCCAGCATGGCTCAAAACGGGCCAAATTCTCTGATTACGGTTTACAGTTAAGGGAAAAACAGAAGGTAAAAAGGCTCTACGGTGTCTTAGAGAAGCAGTTTAGGAGATATTTTAAATTAGCTGAAAAATCAAAGGGAGTCACCGGAGAGAAGCTTTTGCAGTTCTTAGAAAGAAGGCTTGATAACGTAATATTCAGACTCTGCTTTGCCGCTTCGCGCGAGGCTGCGCGCCAGATTGTCAAGCATAACCATGTAACAGTAAATAGTAAAAGGGTAAATATACCTTCATTTTTTGTTAGTGAAGGCGATGTAGTTGAAGTCAAGGGAAACGAAAATCTGATTAAAAATATTAAACAGATTTATGAGCTTGTAAAGGATAGGGGAACGCCGGGCTGGCTTGAGGTAGAACCTCAGAGCTTAAAGGGCAAGGTAGTAAGGCTTCCCTCAAGGGACGAGGTAGGTTTTCCGATACAGGAAAAACTCATAGTTGAACTTTATTCAAAATAGTAGTTTAATGGTTCGGCTTCGCAGTTCGACAGGCTCACTGTCCTGAGCAAAGTCGAAGGACTCACCATCCTGCCTCGGCACCGAGCGCCATGCGTTCTATTGCCTCGGCACGAGGTGAGCGTAGTCGAAGGATTCGCAGACGTCCCGATACTTCGGGACTATGATTTACGTCGTCTTTCAGACTCCGTAAATCATCTGCTTATTTAAGGAGGCTAATATGGGGGTTATTCTTCGCGACTTTGAGATGCCAAAAAGATTAGAATGCGATGAAAAGACTTTAAACCCAACCTACGGAAAATTCATCGCTGAGCCCTTTGAGAGGGGATATGGAATGACAATAGGCAACTCCTTAAGGAGGATTTTATTGTCTTCCATAGAGGGAAGTTCCGTTAAATCGGTAAAGATTGAGGGCGCGCTTCACGAGTTCTCTACCATAAGCGGCGTGGTTGAGGACGTATCGCAGATAATATTAAATATAAAAAGCCTGATTTTACGCAGCCATTCCAAGGCACCCAAGACTATACATATAAAGGCCGATAAAAAAGGAGAGGTGAGTGCAAAGGATATCATTACAGATGATACTGTTGAGATTTTAAACCCCTCCTTGCATATCGCCACGCTTACGAAGAACGTTTCGTTCAATGTAGAGATGGAGGTTGGAAGGGGGCGGGGTTATGTTCCTTCAGAAAAAAACAAAAAAGAAGACTTTGCCATAGGAGTAATTCCCATAGACTCGATATTCTCTCCCGTAAAAAAGGTAAATTTCACTGTTGAAAATACCAGGGTCGGACAAGTAACCGACTACGACAGACTTATACTTGAGATATGGACAAACGGCAGCATAACACCTAAAGATGCCCTTTTATACGCAGCCAATATCCTGCAGAGGCACTTAGATATATTTGTAAATTTTGGCAAACTGCCTGCGGAGGAAGAGGAGGAAGAGCCCGGAGAGAATAAAGAGTTGCTCGGAAGGTTGAAAATGCCTATAAGCGAATTGGAGCTTTCGGTAAGAAGCGCAAACTGTCTTAGAGAAGCTAAGATAAAAACTATAGGAGACCTCGTTAAAAAGAGCGAGGCAGATATGCTTAAAAACAGAAACTTCGGAAAAAAATCCCTTGCAGAGATAAACGAGATTCTAAAGGGAATGGGTCTTTCCCTGGGTATGAAAATTGAAAGCACACCAGTAATAAAGAAGGAAGAACGATGAGGCACAGAAAAAATAGCAGAAAGCTTTCAAGAAAGCATAGCCATAGAAAGGCAATGCTTAATAATATGGCCAGAAGCCTTATCATATACCAGCGCATTAAAACCACACTCGCTAAGGCAAAGGAGGCAAGGCGTCTGACAGAACGGCTTATAAGCCTTTCAAAAAGGGACACCCTTCATTCAAGGCGCCTGGCATATGATGTCCTTAGGGACAGGGTGCTGGTGGCAAAACTATTCAAAGAGATAGCACCGCTTTTTAAGGACAGAAATGGCGGTTTTACAAGGATAGTCAGATTAAACAACAGAACCGGCGATGGCGCTGGTCTGGTAATCTTAGAACTTGTGGAAAAACTGAAAAAAGAAGAAAAGCCAAAGAAGATAAAAGAAACCAGAGAAAAAAAACCAGAGCCCGCAAAGGAGCTTCATAAAAAAGAGGAGAAACCGAGGGAGGAAAAGGTTAAAGAAATAAAGAAAGAAGAAGAGAAGGTTAAACCAAAGGCTGAAAGGGAGGAGAAAAAACCCCAGGAGCCTCCCAAAAAGGCTGCTCAAGAGGTATCCGAAAAGAGAGAGGAGCCGAAAAAGAAGCCAGGGTTTTTGGAGGGTATAAGAAAATTTTTTAAGAAATAAATTGATAACTTCCTAATGATTTGTATAAAAATCTGGGGTCACTTGTGACCCCAGATTTATTTTGACAAAATTTTTTTTTAAGTATAATATTATAATCCAATTACAAAAATGAAATTTCTGAAAAAGCCGGTCTACACCACTAAAGCGCAAAATTTTTCTCGTAGATGAGTTCTTTGCGTCTTTGCGGGATTTAGCATCTTTTGCGGTGTTAAGGGTAGTTTTTTTAGAGACTACAAAAATATGAAATTAACAAAAAGGATAGAAAATGTCGGGCCTTCAACTACGCTCGCCATCACGGCGAAAGCAAGGGCTTTAAGAGAGGAAGGCCTGGATGTTATAAGTTTTGCAGCCGGAGAGCCGGATTTTGATACGCCTTATCACATAAAAGAAGCCGCTATTGGCGCGATAAAGAACGGTTTTACGAAATACACCCCCACAACAGGCATAAAGGAATTAAAACTCGCCATCTGCAATAAGTTCAAGCAGGACAATAACCTTGAATATTCACCCTCCCAGATAGTTGTCTCTTGCGGAGCCAAGCATTCGCTCTATAACGTTTTACAGGTAATATGCGAGGAAGGTGACGAGGTGCTAATTCCTTCTCCCTACTGGATAAGTTATGTGGAAATGGCAAGGCTTGCAGGTGCAAAACCGGTAATTGTAGAGACCTCTCACGAAAACGATTTTAAGGTAGATTATAAACTACTAAAACAGGCTGTAAATAAAAAGACAAAGGTGTTTATCTTAAACAGCCCCTCCAATCCTACAGGAACTGTATATCGCTTGGACGAACTTAAGGAATTATGCGATTTTTTACTGGAGCGTAAAATACTTGTTGTAAGCGATGAGATTTATGAGAAATTGATATATGACGGCCAGACTCATATATCTATTGCGTCATTGAACAAGGACATATTTAGGCAGGCAATAGTAGTAAATGGCCCTTCCAAGACATATGCAATGACCGGCTGGCGCATTGGCTATCTTGGCGCAAGTGAGCCAATAGCAGAAGCAATAGGAAGACTTCAGGACCATTCCACCTCAAACCCTGCCTCGATAAGCCAGATGGCCGCTGTTGCGGCAATAAACCAAGAACAAGGCTGTGTCAAAGAAATGGTTACAGAGTTTTCCAGAAGGCGCGGCATTATGATAGAGGGCTTAGAGGCTATAAAAGGTATTCGCTTCTTTAAGCCCAGCGGCGCTTTTTACGTATTCTGCGATATATCAGATTTTGGGCTCTCTAGTAACGACTTTGCAAATCGTCTGCTTCAGGAGGAGTACGTTGCCTGTATACCCGGAAAGGGCTTTGGTTTTGACAGCCATATAAGGCTCAGCTTTGCTGTATCGGCTGAGCAGATAGAGGAAGGGATTAAAAGGATTTCAAGATGGGTAAGACAATTGCGGAAAAGATAATAAGCGCTCATTCCAAAAAAGACCTAACTGCAGGGAATATTGCAATCTGCAATATAGATTTCTGCTTCTCTCAGGACGGCACAAGCCTTCTGGCAATAGATAGTTTTAATCAATTAGGAGTGGACAGGCTCTTCAATGAAAGTAAGTTTTGTATGGTAATAGACCACTCTAGCCCCAGCCCACAAGCGGCGATCTCAAATGTTCATAAAAAAATGAGGGAATTTGCCATGGACAAAGAGGCGCTTTTGTATGACTATGGCAGTGGTGTCTGCCATCAGATAATACCTGAGTCTGGGCATGTGGTTTGCGGAGACCTTGTGCTTGGAGCAGACTCCCATACCTGCACATATGGCGCGCTAAACTGCCTTTCAACAGGGGTGGGTTCAACCGACCTTGCTATTGTTATGGCATCTGGAAAGAATTGGTTAAGGGTGCCATATTCTGTGAAGATGGTTATAAATGGAAAACCACCAAAAGGCGTATTCGCCAAGGATGTTATTCTCTATATAATCGGGAAATTGTCGGCAAGCGGCTGCACTTATATGTCGGTCGAATTTTCCGGAGGCTATATCGAAGACCTAAGCCTTGACGCGAGGTTTACAATTTGCAATATGGCAGTTGAAATGGGCGCGAAATGCGCCATAATGCCCGGCGATAAAAAGGTAATGGACTGGCTTTCGAGACATTCCAAGAGAAAGCCGGTCCCCCAGGAAGCAGATAAGGATGCCCGTTATCTAAACGCTTACGAATTTGACGTATCAAAACTTGAACCCCAGATAGCGAAACCTCATAAGGTGGATAATGTATCTGACATTTCCGAAGTCGAAGGCCAGAAGATTGACCAGGCATATGTCGGCACCTGCACAAATGGAAGGCTGGAAGACCTTAAAGTTGTGGCAGGTGTTTTAAAATGCAGAGCCGTAAATCCTTCAGTTAAATTCATAATCGCGCCTGCCTCGAAGAAGGTTTATCTTGAGGCATTGGAAAAGGGTTTTATCGCTACTTTTATTAAGGCAGGCGCAGTAGTTATATCTCCGGGATGCGGGCCCTGCGTAGGCACGCATGGAGGTATACCGGCAGACGGAGAGGTGGTTATTTCCTCAGCCAACAGAAACTTTAAGGGAAGGATGGGGAACCCCAATGCCTTTATTTATCTTGCCTCACCCTTGACTGTGGCTTGTTCTGCGATAGAGGGTAGGATAGTAAACCCCGTTAGAAATCCCACAGCGTAGGATGCTATTTCTAACGGGGTAAACCCGCAAAAATTTCAGGAGGTGTGAAATGGATATAACCCAACTGGTTAAATTTGCCCTTGAAAACAATGCCTCTGATATTCATCTAACAGAAGGTATGCCTCCAATCTTAAGAATAAACGGCAGATTAAGAAGTACAAAGAAGCCTCCCTTTAAAAGAGAAGATTTAAAAGAGTTTATTTATCAAAATATATTTAATAAAGACCGGATAGCGCAGTTTGAAAAAGAGCTTGAACTTGATGTTTCATTTGAAGTGCCTAACCTTTGTAGATTCAGAGTCAATATCCACAAACAGCGTGGTTCTGTTGAGGCAGCGTTTAGGCTTATTCCCTCAAAGATAAGATCAATAGAAGAGCTTGGTCTTCCGTCTACAATAGCTGAGCTTGCTAGAAGGCCAGACGGTCTTGTACTGGTAACAGGACCAACTGGCTCTGGTAAATCTACCACACTTGCTGCAATGGTAAGTTTGATGAACAATGAAAAAGGGTGTCATATAATAACAATAGAGGACCCAATCGAATATGTATATACCAATAATAAGAGCATAATAAAACAAAGAGAGGTTTATTCAGATACCCATTCCTTTGCAGAGGCGCTTAAACGCGCCTTAAGACAGGACCCTAATGTAATAGTGGTTGGAGAGATGAGGGATCTTGAGACCATATCTACGGCGCTGACTGCATCCGAAACAGGCCATCTTGTATTGGCTACTTTACATACTCCAAATGCGGCTGGTTCAATAGATAGGATAATAGACGTATTCCCATCTCACCAGCAAACTCAGGTGAGGGTACAACTGGCTGATACCCTACAGGGTATTATCTCGCAGCAACTTCTACCTACTGCTGATGGTAAAGGAAGGGTTTTGTCATACGAGATCCTCATAGCAACTCCTGCTATAAGAAATCTAATAAGAGAACAGAAATCCACAGAGATTGCGACCTATATGCAGACAGGCCAACAGTATGGAATGAAACTTATGGACGTCTCCTTAAGAGAACTTTATGAGCAGGGGCTAATTAGTTACGAGGTTGCGCGTTCAAGGATGAGAAATCCAGAAGATTTTAAGAAGTATTATTAATATGGGAAATTTGTTAGAATTCAGTGGATTTGCCTATAAATTAGGCGATGATATAAATACCGACCTAATAATCTCGGGAAGGTATAAATTTTCCGTATCCAATATGGAGGAGCTATCAAGGCATATCTTTGAGGACCAGGACCCTGATTTTTATAAAAAGCTTAAGCCCAAGGAGACATTCCTTGTAGCAGGAAATAATTTCGGGATGGGCTCCTCCCGCGAACAGGCTCCCCTGGTCATAAAGTGCGCAGGGATAAACGCTGTCCTTGCAAAGGGTTTTGCAAGGATATTTTATAGAAATGCCTTTAATATAGGCCTTCCCCTTATTGAATGCAATACCGATAAGATTGACGAGGCTGATAGGTTATATTTTGATATCGAGGCAAATACCCTGAAGAATATTACAAAAAATGAAACTGTGAATTTCTCTCCCATACCTGAAATTATGAAGGATTTTTTAAGAGAAGGCGGGGTTATAAGCTACTTTAAGAAATACGGAGGTTTTAAATTTGGCGTATAGGGTTAGCCTGTTAAGGGGAGATGGTATAGGTCCTGAGGTTAGTGAGCAGGCAATAAGGTGCATAGATGCGGTCGGGGTTGATATAGCCTGGGAAGAGCTTGATGCAGGCGAAACGGCAATTAAAAAATACAACTCTCCCCTTCCGGAAGAAACGTTAAAATCTATAAGAAAGAATAAAATTGCCCTAAAAGCGCCTTTAATAACCCCGGTTGGCACAGGTTTCAGGTCAGTCAACGTAGCGCTCAGGCAGGAATTAGACCTCTTTGCCTGCGTAAGGCCTTGCAAGTTATATAAGGGTATTAAAACCAGATATAAGGATATAGATATAGTAATAATCAGGGAAAATACCGAAGATTTATATGCGGGGATAGAATTTGAATATAACACCGAAAAGACAAAAACCCTTATAGAAAACCTAAAAACCCTATCAAAAAAATCAATTAGGGTTGATTCTGCCATAAGCATAAAACCCATATCAAAATCCGCATCCGAGAGAGTTTGCAGATTTGCCTTTGAATACGCGCTTAAAAATAAAAGAAAAAAAGTTACAGCAGTGCACAAGGCAAATATTATGAAATGGACAGATGGGCTTTTTTTAGAGACCGCAAGGCAGGTTTCAATAGACTATCCCGCTATTGTCTTCGAGGATAGGATTGTGGATAACCTATGCATGCAGCTGGTATTAAGGCCCCAGGAATTCGATGTAATGGTTTTGCCAAATTTATACGGAGATATAGTTTCAGATTTGTGCGCAGGGCTTGTGGGAGGTTTGGGGATGTGCCCTGGTGCAAATATAGGAGACGATATTGCAATTTTTGAGCCTACACACGGTGCAGCGCCAAAGTATAAAGGGCTGAATAAAGTGAACCCTGTTGCGATGATATTGTCAGGGGTTTTGATGCTTAAGCATTTGGGTGAAATTAAAGCAGCCTTTGCACTTGAAGAGGCGGTTAAGGAGGTAATCGGGGAAGATAGATTTGTAACCTATGACCTTAAGCCTACAAGGGATGACCCTACCAGCGTCGGAACAAGAGAGATGGCAGAGGCAATAATAAAAAAGTTAAAACTATGAGGGTAGGCATAATCGGTGCAGGCAATGTGGGTTCTACCCTTGCCTGCCGTATTGCAGAAGAGAATTTGGCAGATGTGATTTTGCTGGATATAATTGACTCGCTTGCGAAAGGAAAGGCCGAGGATATAAACGACTCCCTTTCTGTTATCAAGTCAGAGAGGCGTGTTTGGGGAACATCCGATTACAAGAGCCTTAAGGGCTCAAGTGTTATAGTAATAACCGCAGGCCTGGCAAGACAGCCGGGAATGTCCAGGGAGCAGCTCTTAGAGGCAAATCTTAAGATTATTAAAGGGGTAAGTAAAAATATAAGCCTATGCTGCAGAAACCCTATTGTAATTGTGGTAACAAATCCCCTGGATATAATGACCTATGTAGTTTTAAAGGAGACCGGTTATCCCAAAAACAGGGTTTTTGGAATGGCCGGAGCACTTGACTGCGCTCGGTTAATAAATTCCATCTCAACAGTTCTGCATATTTCCCCTTCTCGAATAACGCCGTCTATCATCGGGTCCCATAGCGATGATATGGTTATCCTGAAAAAACTTACCAGAATATCCGGCAGGCCTATCTCATCTGTTATAAAACAGGATAAGCTTTCGAAGATTATCAGACAGACAAAAAAGCGGGGTGCATTCATCGTATCCTTGCTCGGAAGGGGAAGCGCATATTTTGCTCCCTCCCAGGCAATAGCCTCTATGCTAAGGGCTATTATAAAAGGAAAAAAGGAAAAAATCTACGCGTCCTGTTACTTAGAGGGTGAATATGGCTTAAACGATATATGTATCGGTGTGCCTGCTATAATCGGGAAAAATGGCATAGAGAGGATTATCGAACTTGTATTAGAGAAAGAAGAAAGAGTGCAGTTTTTAAATTCAGTAGAAAAACTTAAAAAAACGATTGAAACCTTAAGAGGCATATCTTATGTATGACTATGATGTTACAGTATTGGGCGCTGGGCCTGGTGGATATGTATGCGCCATAAGGCTTGCGCAACTCGGCAAAAGGGTATGCGTAATAGAAAAGGAAAACGCCGGCGGCGTCTGTCTTAATAAGGGTTGCGTACCTACGAAAGCACTCTTGGAGAGCGCCAGATTCATTAAACATATCAAGAGAGCTAAGGATTTCGGATTGGACATAAATAATTATACCCTTGATTTTAAAAGAGTCGTAGCAAGAAAAGAGGAGATTGTTAATTTTTTAAGGGGTGGCATAGAATTTTTATTTAAGCAAAGGGGCATTGAATTTATTAAGGCAAAAGGCGTATTAAAAGACAACCACACAATTGAGGTAGGTAAAAGGGATGTTACCTCCGAGTTTATAGTAATAGCCACCGGTTCTTCGCCGATGGAGCTTCCCAATTTAAAATTTGGCGATAACATTATTTCCAGCGATAAGATATTTGACTTTGAAAGAATACCAAAGCGCATATTGATTGTAGGCGGAGGCGCCATAGGCTGCGAATTTGCGACTATTTTAAGCTTTTTCGGAACACAGGTAACTTTGATTGAACTTATGGAGCATATCCTGCCGAACGAAGACAGGGAGATGGCGAAAAAGCTGCAAACCCAGCTTGAAAAACAAGGCATAAAGGTATTAACAAAAACTAAGGTTGAATCATTCTCCAGAAAAGGAGACAGCCTTTTGGTAAGGTTTTCAAACGTAGAGGCAGTAGAGGAATTTGAGACTATTCTGGTATGTGTTGGAAGAAAGATTAATTCAGGGGATATTGGGCTTGAAAAAGCCAAGGTAGGGCTTAATGAGAAAGGATGTATAGTTGTTGACGAATACCTAAGAACAAGCACAGGCAATATATATGCCATAGGAGATGTGATAGGAAGGTATCTGCTTGCCCATGTGGCCTCTTTTGAAGGTATTAGAGCAGCTGAGAATATATGCGGCAAGGGCAGCAGGATTTCATATAAGGCAGTTCCAAGCTGCGTATTTACCGAACCGGAATTTGCAAGTATCGGAATTTCAGAAGAAAGAGCAAAAGATCTTGGTATGGAGATAGGTATCGGCCGTTTTCCCTTTAAATCCCACGGGAAATCGCGCATACTGGGCGAGACCGAAGGCTTAATAAAGATAATAGTAGATAAAAAAACTAATACAATAGCAGGCGCACAGATACTCGGATACTGCGCGAGTGAGCTTATAGCCACATTCACCACTTTTATAGATTTAAATTTAAAGGTTGACGATTTAAAGAATATCATCTTTAGTCATCCCACGGTTTCTGAGGCAATAGGAGAAGCTGTTCTCAGTACCGAAAAGAGTGCGATACATTTATTGTGAGTGAGGTTTCCTTTAAAGTTATAGACATTGGTTTAACCCCTTTTAATGAGGCATATGGGTTACAACTTGAGCTTCTTAAAAGCAGGCAGTTTAATGAAATATCCGACACATTACTTTTAACAGAACATCCGCATGTATTTACTATAGGCAGGCTCGGCTTAAAGTCCAATCTGCTTATAAACTCCAGAAAACTTAAAGCCTTAAGAATACCTGTTTATGAAATAGACAGGGGTGGAGACATTACCTACCATGGCCCAGGACAGTTGGTCGTTTATCCCATTTTTAGCCTCAAGAAGCGTAATTTAAAGATAATTGATTATCTAAGAAACCTTGAGGAAAGCACTATCAAATTTTTCTATTGTTATGGGATTAAAGCCGAAAAGAAAAAGGGTTTTACCGGCGTATGGTTTAACGATGAGAAGATTGCCTCCATAGGCATTGGAATAAAAAAATGGGTTACATACCATGGTATTGGAATAAACATAAATACAGACATAGATTATTTTAAACTTATAAATCCCTGCGGAATCAAAGGGCTTCGTATGAGTTCTTTAAGCAGGTTGCTCGGCAGGGAGATAGAGATAGGCGTTGTCAAAGATTCTTTCATAGGTAGTTTTGGGGAGGTCTTTAACTAATATTATATGGATTTTCCGTATTGGCTTAAGAAGAGGGTTATTACAAACTCAAAATTCTATGAAGTAAAAAACATCGTAGAAAGACTGAACCTAAATACTATTTGCCAGTCTGCAAGATGCCCCAACCTTTTTGAGTGTTTTTCATCTGGGCATGTAACCTTTTTGATTCTCGGAAAACTTTGCACAAGGAAATGTGCTTTTTGCGGGGTAAAAAAGGGTTCGCCTGAAGAGCTGGACGCCGATGAGCCCGAAAAGATAGCCTGTGCGGTGAAATCGCTGAATATAAGATACGTTGTGGTAACGTCTGTCAGCAGAGACGACCTTGAAGATAAAGGCGCAGAGCAGTTTTGTAAGACAACCCGGGCTATAAAAAGGACGAGTCCCGGCACAAGGATTGAAGTGCTTATACCGGACTTTGGAGGAAGCGCTTATAGTTTAAAACGGGTTATAGCGTCAGAGCCCGATGTTATCGCATACAATATGGAAACCGTCGAGAGTCTTTATAGCAAGGTAAGGCCGGCTTCATCCTATTCAAGAGGAATAGAGGTTTTGAATTTTTTAAGCAAAAATTCACAAAAAAGTATTATAAAAAGCTCCCTTATGCTGGGCCTGGGAGAGAAAAAAGAAGAGATTTTATCTACTATAGAAGAGATACATCGGACGGGATGTAAGGTTTTGGTAATAGGTCAATACCTTAGACCGGACAAAAATTCCTTAAGCGTCCAGAACTTTATAGCCTTAGATGAGTTTAGGAAATATTCAAAATTCGCTCATAAAATTGGTTTTAGGCATGTCTTGAGCAGGCCATTCGCAAGGAGTTCTTATTTAGCATGGAATACAATTTCAAACGAAGACGCAACTTTACGGCCCCGAGAAATCCATCGGATTTCCGGGATTAAGTCCCCGAAATCTTCCCACTAGAAATTTCCTGCCCGTAGGGCGAGAAATTTCAGCCATTAGGCGCCCTGTGGGCAGGGACTTAGTCCTCGCAATTTTTCAAATTGCAGAGGGCAGATTTCAGGGGAAACGATAGTGAACGTAAATTGCATGTCTGAATTTGCCCAGCACTAATTTTACTGATAATATTTTATGATAGAACATAGTCAAATCAACAATCGCTATCCGTTACTTTTAAATTAACTCTTATGTGTAAAATTAGTGCTGGGTTTAATTCGCACAAATAAAGCAGCGACTATAACGAAGAACGACTTATGTCGCTTCGCTCCATAAGTCGTGTGCTCATTAAAGGAGGTGGGGGATATGATGAAGGTTGTATTGCCAGAGTTGGGTAGCGAGGTAAACGAAGCAACTGTATCTTATTGGCACCATGAAGAAGGGGACAAGGTGGAAGAAGGAGAAGACCTGGTTGAAATGGCAACCGATAAGGCAACTTTTAATATACCCGCGCCCTGTTGTGGCGTCTTAAGCAAGATGCATTTTGAAGAAGGCGATATTGTAAAAGTGGGCGAGGTTATAGCGGTTATTGAGGAAAAGGAAGACTAATTTCTGGGGATACGAATAAAGTTCTGTTGATATATGTTAAATATGACGGACTGAAATGAAAAG
Organism: uncultured Planctomycetia bacterium; assembly: GCA_964506845.1. Lineage (GTDB taxonomy): Bacteria > Omnitrophota > Gorgyraeia > VGKN01 > VGKN01 > CAZDNS01. The sequence goes on from CAZDNS010000038.1 coordinate 12,439, forward strand.
AGAGACAAAGGGAAAAATATTATCGATGTATATCTCGGAGGGTTCCGGACATCATTGCGCAAGCCGTGCTATCGAAAAGGCGCTAAAAAGCATCAAACCCGGTATCGACATCCTGAATATAAATGCCTTTAATTATACAAATCCTATTCTGGAGAAGATAATAAATAGGACATATATAGGAATAATAAAGAGAACGCCCGATGTCTGGGAGTATCTTTATGATAACCCAAAAATAGTTAAAAACACCCAGGGGTTAAGAGACCTGATTCATAAATTTAATTCCGGGAAATTGATGAGCTTGCTCGAGGATTTTTATCCAGATGTAATATGCTGTACCCAGGCATTTCCGTGCGGGATGGTCGCAGACTATAAAAAAACCTACAGTTTGCCCGCCAGGCTTATTGCGGTTTTAACCGATTATATGCCTCATTCCTACTGGATTTATGACAATGTGGATTATTACATTGTACCCTCAGAGGATACAAAAACAAGGCTTGTTGAAAATGGCATACCGTTTGATAAAATAAAAGTGCTCGGCATACCGATAGACCAGAGTTTCGCTGACGGGATAAACAGAGAACTGGTATTTAAAAAGAATGGACTGGATGGGGCTTTACCTGTCATACTGCTTATGGGCGGAAGCCAAGGTTTGGGTCCAATTGTTGAAATGGCTTTTTCTCTGGACAAATTAAAGATTGAATTTCAGCTTGTTATCGTGTGCGGTCATAATTCAAGACTGAAGAAAAGCATGGACAAAAAGAAAACAAGATTCAAAAAAAGGGTGTTAATTTTAGAGTACGCAGATAATATAAATGAACTTATGGCTATCTCCTCGCTCATAATAACAAAACCCGGCGGATTGACCACAGCGGAGGCGCTTTCAAAGAATCTGCCTATGCTGATAATAAACCCTATCCCCGGCCAGGAGGCAAACAATGCCAATTTTCTCTTAAAGGCGGGTGTAGCCGTTAAGGCACAGGTAACGCAGGAAGTCTCTATTCTTACACTTGAACTGTTAAGCAGCAAGAATAAACTGAATCAGATGAAGGAAATTATCAGAAAGATTGCGAAGCCTAATTCAGCCCTTGAGCTTGCCAGATTTATCCTTCACTTGTTATAGTGTTTTCGTACCTACTTTATAAACTGGGAATTTTTCTCGCCAATATCTTACCCGTAGATATTTGTAGTTATATAGCAACAAGAGCGGCAGATATCTACTCCTTTTTTTCAAGAGAGGATTTTTATAATGTAAAGGAAAATTTGAAGGTTATTCTGGGGGTTTCAGAAAAAAATCTGGACCTTTATGCTAAAGGCGTTTTCAGGAATTTTGCGCTGTACCTAGTTGAATTTTTCAGGCTCAAAAAATTCAACAAGAAGCTTATAAAAGAGAAAATCGAAATAACAGGAATTGAGAATTTTGCGAACGAACTTAAGAAGGGTTTTGGCTTAATTGGTCTTACTGGTCATATAGGAAACTGGGAATTATTGGGAGCGGTTATGTCAGAGATTGGATTTAAGGTTAATGCGGTGGCCCTGGAGCACAAGAACACTCTTATAAATAAAATTTTTGTAAGCCAGAGAGAAGCTATGGGGTTAAAGGTGTTAAAACTTGGTGATGTTAGGGGGTGTATAGAAGCGCTAAAAAAAAATGAGGTCCTGGCATTAGTCGGAGACAGGGATTTTTCAAACAATCCGATAACCATTAAGTTTTTTGGCAGGGATATGCAGTTTCCGAAAGGGCCTGCCACACTTTCTCTGAGGGCGAACGCAAATATTCTGCCGGGTTTTCTAATAAGAGAAAAGAACCGTTTTAAGGTACTTCTCTACGGCCCGATTAACATCAAACGAAGCGGCATCATGGAAGAAGATGTAGTAAGGCTTACACAGGGATACGCCGCTATTTTAGAAGAACTCGTCAGAAAGTACCCTGACCAATGGCTTGTTTTTAGAAAATTTTATAAGGAGTAACCGCAAAAGACGCAAAGAAAAACTTCTGCGTTTCAGCGTTTACTAATACAAACGCAATAAATGTGTTGCGATGATAAGATGGATAATAAGTTTAAGCCCAATTTACTTCTTCGCTTGCGGTGCTCGTCACATTCGGCTCAGTTTTTCCTACAAGCACCCCCATCCCCTTAAAGGGGCTTGCATAGGTGTAGTCTACGGAAAAACCTCGCCTCATAAGAGTGTGACTTGCGCTCCTTATGCTCATTCGTAAACTTGGGCTTAAGTGTAAATTTATTTAATGCGTTTGTATTAATTTTGCGATTTAGCGTTACAAATTTTTGCGTTTCAGCGGTTGCAAAGGGGTAACCGCAAAAGCGCAGAATATCCGCAAAGAACGCAAAGAAATTTTTGCGATTTCAGCGGTTGCAAAGGAGTAATTTAAGTGGAGTTATGCGTGCTCCTCCCGGCCTTTAATGAAGGTTTGAATATAGGAAGGCTTATAGAAGAAATAATGCGTTTTGTACCTGACGTGATAGTTGTGGACGACGGCTCAAATGACTCTACCTCACAGTGTGCCTTAGGTAAAGGCGCCCATGTTATAAGGCATTCCAGAAGATTAGGCAAGGGCGCTGCCTTAAGGAGCGGCTTTGAATATATTTTAAAAAAAGGATACGATGCAGTCGTCACAATGGATAGCGATAACCAGCATGACCCGCAGGAGATTCCAAAATTTATTACATCTGCCAAAAACTCCTCAAGCGGTATAATCGTGGGAAACCGTATGCTAGAGAAAACGAATATGCCGCTTATAAGGAAATTAACCAATATGACAATGTCTTTTATTTTAAGCCTGCTTATGAAACAGCCTCTACCGGATACCCAGTGCGGATTCAGGCTTATAAAAAAAGAGGTATTAAGCAAGATTACCCTTACCAGCAGCAACTTCGAGATAGAGTCTGAGATATTACTAAGGGCAAGACAAAAAAATTTTGAAATAGAATCTATACCTATAAAAACCATATATCTTAACAAGAAAAGCCATATAAATCCTTTATTAGACACCCTTCGGTTTATAATCTTATTGATAAAGGTAATTAGACAATAGGGGATAATCTTATAATCCCAAATTTTGCCTGCGAAGCGTGCAAAATTTGCCCCGAAGGGGTTGCGCGACAAAATCCGGCGAAGATTTTGTCGATTTTGCAAGGTATCCCGGATTTTTCGATTGCATCATTTTGTGCATGCGCTTTGCGCTAGCAAAATTTGGGTGTCCACATACCGCTGCGGTATGTGGCCTACCCCGCTAAGCCG
>CAZDNS010000039.1:0-15230 GCA_964506845.1 uncultured Planctomycetia bacterium
AAAGGGGCTTGCATAGGTGTAGTCTACGGAAAAACCTCGCCTCATAAGAGTGTGAGCTTAGGCTCCTTATCCAGCGGGATAGACCATCCTCTTCCTTATAAAGGATGAGTCTTATGCTCATTCGTAAACTTGGGCTTAACTATAAATTCACTTAATATGTTTGTATTAGTAAATCCGTAATCCGTAACTAGTAATTAAATCCTTATTACGAGTTACCAGTTACTAGTTACAAGTTACTAGTTTTTGAGTATGTTGATAGCAAAAAATCTGCATAAGATATATAATAATGGGACTAAGAAACTGCATATTCTTAAGGGCATAGACCTTGAGGTAGAGAGGGGCGAGATACTGTCCATATTAGGGCCCTCTGGAGCCGGAAAATCCACGTTGTTAAACCTGTTGGCGGGCCTTGATACGCCCAGCGAGGGGCAGGTATTTATAAACGGGAAGGAGATATATAAACTGCCCGAATATAACAGGGCACTTTTTAGAAATAGGACAATAGGTTTTATATTCCAGTTTTATCATCTGCTGGGAGAGTTTGACGCCATGGAGAATGTTATGTTGCCGGGTCTTGTAAATGGCTGGGCGCACAGGGATATTCTAAAGAAGAAATCCACCGAACTCTTAAAAGAAATCGGCTTAAAGGATAGAATAAGCCATAAACCGAGCGAGCTTTCCGGAGGCGAACAGCAGCGGGTTGCAATAGCGAGGGCTTTAATAAATGGCCCGGAGATTGTATTTTGCGACGAGCCTACTGGAAATCTGGATTCAGAAACCTCAAAAGAAATAATCGAATTGGTCGTAAGGCTTAACAAAACAAAAGACAAGACTTTTGTTATAGTTACCCATGAAGAATCTGTTGCGAAGGTTGCGCGCAGGATTTTGCATATAAGGGATGGGAAGATAGTTTGAAAATCCAAATATTAAAAATCAAAATGTAAAATGACAATGTAAAACTTAAAATGTTTTAAAAATTTTGGATTTTGGTATGTCATTTTGATATTTAAACTTTGATTTTTGGATTTTAAACACAAGGAGCATATATGGGTCTCAAGGTTTATATAAATGGAAAACTGATAGATAAAGATAAAGCAACCGTTTCGGTCTTTGACCACGGCCTTTTATATGGCGATGGAGTGTTTGAGGGTATAAGGTCTTATAATGGGCTTGTGTTTAAATTAAAAGAGCATATAGACAGGCTTTTTGAATCTGCCCATGCGATAATGTTAAATATACCCCTTAGTAAAGAAGGGTTGATTAAGACAGTTATCCTTACTCTAAAGGCAAATAAACTAAAAGACGCATATATAAGGCTTATTGCAACAAGAGGAAATGGGGACCTTGGGTTAGACCCGAGGAAGTGTAAACACCCGACGCTCATTATTATAACGGATAAGATAACGCTTTACCCCGGGGAATATTACCGAAACGGCCTTGAAATTAAGACCGTGGCTACCCAGAGAAACGTCCCTGAGGCGCTAAATCCGCAGATAAAATCCCTGAATTATCTTAACAATATTCTTGCCAAGATTGAGGCAATAAATTCAAATGTGGAAGAGGCGATTATGCTTAATTCCCTTGGTCTTGTTACAGAAGGCACAGGAGATAATATCTTTATTGTGAAGGATGGTATGCTTCTTACGCCTCCGCCCTATGTCGGCATATTGAAAGGAATTACAAGGGGCGCAGTTATTTCAATAGCAAAAAAGAAAAGAATGCCCACCCTTGAGGAGGTTCTGACACGGCATAACCTTTATAATGCTGATGAGGCATTCTTAACAGGCACTGCCGCAGAGATTATACCTGTAGTCAAGATAGATGGCCGAACTATAGGAACCGGAAGGCCGGGGAAGATTACCAAAATGTTAATGGAGGAATTCAGGAAACTAACGAAGATAGATGGAGTGAGGATAAAGTAATCGGTAAATGGTAATTAGTAATTGGTAATTTTAAATACAGATTATGTCTTATAAAGGGGGATAAGTTATGCTTTGTGATATGTGCGGGAAGAATGAAGCAACAGTTCATTTTACAGAGATGATAAATGACCAGATTGCAGAATTGCATCTATGCGAGGAATGCGCCAGAGAAAAAGGCTCGCAGATGGAGCAGCAGTTCAGTCTTTCCGACCTTCTCGCAGGGCTTGTGGATTTTACCATTCCCGAGGGCACAACCATATCAGATGTTAAAATGAAATGCCCGAACTGTAAACTTACATATGAGGATTTCAAAAAGATAGGAAGGCTTGGTTGCAGCGAGTGCTACAATACCTTCAGGGTTGCGCTCGAACCCTTGCTTAAGAATATACATGGCTCAACTCGGCATATAGGCAAGTCTCCGCAGAAGGTAGCAAAGACGTTTAAGGCAAGGTCCCAGCTTGAAGACCTTAAGGATAAACTCCAGAGAGCTATCCAGTTGGAAGCCTACGAGGAAGCGGCAACACTCAGAGATATGATAAGGGAACTTGAAAAACAAGAGGGTTAATTAACGGGGGCGCGATGGAATTAAATGAACTTATTAAAAAATCCTGCGAATGGTTAAGGGGAATTGGTCCAGCTTCCGATATAGTAACCAGTTCCCGGATAAGGCTTGCCAGGAATTTAAATAAGGCACTTTTTGCGCACTGGGCTAACAAAAAGCAAGGAGAGGAGGTTCTGGACGCAGCGAAAAATGCTATAGGGCAGACTCTTCTGTTAAAAGACAGTCTATTTTTAAGGCTTAGCACAATAAGTCCCCTTGACAGGCAGTTTCTGATTGAGAGGCACCTTATAAGTTATGAACACGCGCAGAACCCGAATTATAAGGCCGTGGTCATAGGAGACAAAGAGGTAATAAGCATAATGATAAATGAAGAGGACCACCTGAGAATTCAGGTGATGCGTTCGGGATTTAATCTGCAGGATGCCTGGAGGCTTGCTGAAAGGATAGATAAGGAATTGGAGACAAAACTCTCTTATGCCTTCAGCCCCGAATGGGGCTATCTTACTGCCTGTCCGACCAACACGGGAACCGGGCTTCGCGGTTCCTGTATGCTTCATCTGCCCTGCCTGGTTATGACGAAACAGATGGGAAAGATTATCCACGCAATTACAAAGCTGGGTCTGACTGTGCGCGGATTATACGGAGAGGGAACTGAGGCCTCGGGAAACTTTTTTCAGATTTCAAATCAGGTGACCCTTGGGCAAAGAGAGGATATAATATTAGATAATCTTGAGAGGATTATAAAACAGGTGCTTGAACACGAGCAGAATGCAAGGAAGAGTCTTTTTGAGCAGAATAGGGCTGTTCTGGAAGACCAGATATGGCGTTCTTACGGAACGTTAAAGAACGCACACATAATCACCACTGATGAGACGGTAGAACTCCTGTCAAGCATCAGGCTTGGCGTTGATATGGGAATTATAAAGGAGATAAACCGGCAGACGGTAAATGAATTGTTTCTCTTGATTCAGCCTGCCCATCTTCAGAAGTTGGACGGAAAAGTTCTCAATACAAATGAGCGGGATTTAAAAAGGGCGGCATTGATAAGGGAAAAGTTGAAGAGAAGGTAACTCGTAATTGGTAACCAGTAATCAGGAATTTTAAAATGTACTGTTGACAAGTCTGTCTCGTTTTGCTCGTCACTTTCGTCGATTGGTCTGACGAAAAAGACAAGATTAGACGATATTGACAAAATAGACGATTTTTAGGAGGTGTGTAGATATGTTCGACAGATTTACAGAGAGGGCGAGGAAAGTAGTGATGCTTGCAAAGGAAGAGGCGCGTAAGTTTAATCATGATTACATAGGCACAGAGCATATATTGCTTGGTCTTTTAAGGGAAGGCGAGGGCGTTGCAGCAGCGGTTTTACAGAGCCTCAGCTTAAATCTTGATATGATAAGGCAAGAAGTGGAGAAAATGGTACAGCCTGGAACCGGGCCTATGATTTCCGGCGATATACCGTTTACGCCAAAGTCAAAAAAGGTTATAGAATTTGCTATGGAAGAAGCCAGAAGCCTTGGCCATAATTATATAGGAACAGAACATCTGTTACTTGGCCTCATAAGGGAGACAGAGGGTATGGCAAGCAGGGTTCTTCTTAACTTAGGCCTGAATCTTGAAAAGGTAAGACAGGAGGTTATGGAACTCTTGGGTTCGGCAACTCCCGGAGCCCTTAACAAAGGCCAGGGCCAGGGGACTAAAACCAAAACTCCTGCGCTTGATGCATTCGGCAGGGATTTGACAGCCCTTGCAAGAGATAACAAACTCGATCCCGTTATTGGAAGAAAAAATGAGATAGAGCGCGTAATCCAGATATTGAGCAGGCGCACCAAGAATAATCCTGTTTTACTGGGTGAAGCCGGAGTTGGAAAGACCGCCATTGTGGAGGGTCTTGCTCAAAAGGTGATAAAGAACGATGTCCCTGAGATTTTAAAGGATAAGCGGATTATCGTGCTTGACCTTGCGCTTATGGTGGCAGGCACAAAATACAGGGGGCAGTTCGAAGAGCGTATAAAGGCGGTTATGGATGAGATAAAACGCTCTGAGAACATAATTGTTTTTATCGATGAGTTACATACCTTGGTTGGCGCAGGCGGGGCAGAAGGCGCAATAGACGCCTCCAATATTCTTAAGCCCGCTCTTTCAAGGGGAGAAATACAGTGCATTGGTGCAACTACGATGGATGAGTACAGGAAATACATAGAAAAAGACGCTGCCTTAGAAAGGCGTTTTCAGACTATTATGGTAGACCCGCCGACAGTGGAAGAAACTATAGAAATCTTAAAGGGGCTCCGCGACAGGTACGAAGCGCACCACAGGGTAAAGATTACGGATGAGGCGATAAAGGCAGCCGCAAAGCTTTCCGACAGGTATATTGCCGGAAGATTTCTTCCGGATAAAGCCATCGATGTTATCGATGAGGCAGGTTCACGCGCAAGGCTGTGCGTTATGACTGCCCCTCCTGATATGAAAGACCTTGAGGCAAAAATAGAGCAAATAAAAAAGGAGAAAGAGGCTGCTGTAAAAGGCCAGGATTTTGAAAAAGCGGCGCGTTTTAGAGATGAGGAAAGGCAGACAAAACTTCAGCTTGAGAATACAAAGAAGAATTGGAAGCAATCAACCCTCGAGAACCAACCGCAGGTTACAGATGAAGATATCGCCTTAATAGTGTCAAAATGGACAGGTATCCCGCTTGCAAGATTAGAAGAAAAAGAAACAGAGAAACTGCTTAAAATGGAAGAGGAGCTTCATAAGAGGGTGGTGGGCCAGGAGGAGGCTATAAGCGCTATTGCCCGCGCAATAAGGCGTTCGCGCTCCGGCTTAAAGGACCCAAGAAGGCCCATAGGCTCATTTATATTCTTAGGGCCCACTGGCGTTGGAAAGACCCTCTTAGGCAGGGCGCTTGCAGAATTTATGTTTGGCGATGAGGATGCAATGATACAACTTGATATGTCGGAGTATATGGAAAAGTTCAATGTCTCAAGGCTTGTGGGCGCACCACCCGGTTATGTAGGTTACGAGGAGGGCGGTCAGCTTACCGAAAAGGTAAGAAGAAGGCCTTATTCAGTGGTTCTCCTCGATGAGATTGAGAAGGCTCACCCTGATATATTCAACATACTTCTGCAGGTGCTGGAGGACGGACGGCTTACAGACAGTTTAGGAAGACACGTGGATTTTAAAAACACGGTTCTCATTATGACGAGCAATATCGGCGCAGAGCTGCTGAAAAAACAAGGCTCCCTCGGATTTGCTCCGGCCAAAGAGGACGCTTCCTATGAAGCGATGAAATCAAAGTTGTTAGATGAGGTGAAGCGGACCTTTAAACCGGAGTTTCTAAATAGGATAGACGACATAATAGTATTCCACTCCCTTACAAAGGAAGACCTGCATAGAATTGTTGAGATAGAGTTAAACGAGGTAAACAAACGGATTGTGGAGCAGGAGTTGAAACTGGAATTTACCCAGAAAGCAAAGGATTTCCTGATAGAGAAGGGTTTTGACCAGATGTTTGGAGCAAGACCAATTAAGAGGACAATTCAAAGATTCATAGAGGATCCCCTCTCAGAAGAGATACTCAAAGGGAATTTAAAATCCACAAGCCCGATAAGAGCGGATGTGAAAGGAGAGGGTCTTATATTTGAAAATGTGTAGTTTTTTATGGACAAATATAAAACAGACTCAAGGTGGTTAATGGGCTTATTTGTTCTTAGTATTTTAATTATATTTAGCCTATACGTGTATATGACGTTTTTTGTAAGCAACTTTAAGGGAACTTTAGAGAAAAGGCTCTCCAGTATTTTAGAAAGAAGAGTCTATATCGGAAGAGTCTTTATTGCGCCTGCGCTTGGCATAGGTTTTAAAAATCTGAAAATTATAAATAAAGACGACAAGGGTCTTTTTTTTGAAGCAAAGAGATTGGTTTTTAGGTATTCGCCGGTAGATATGCTTTTAGGAAAATTTAATAAAATAAGGGCAATACAGATGACAGAGCCAAGGTTTTATGTTAACGAGTCTTTCCTTGGCATAAAAAATTTGCGCTTACCCATATCCAGAAAGATACAGCTTGAACTCGAGAACGGCGCGCTTACTCTCGGAAACTCTACCGATTTTCTTAAAGGGTTCTGGGGCAAATTAGAACTTGAGAATGACCGCCTTGAATTTGAGGATTTTAAAGCAACTATTTTCTCTATACCGGTAGATTTGCACGGCCATATCGCAGATATACATAATGTAGCCAAACTTGATTTGCATATAAGCTCTAACAGCGCAATATATGCTGTGGTAAATTTAAAGGGGCCCATATCTAATTCAATAATTGACGGCTGGATGAGTTTATTCGGAAAACCGAAACAGACCATTAAGGGAAGTCTGCATATTGAAAAGGGCCTGTTTAAACTAAAAGACCTTACAATCGAAAAACTCTATCTGATTAATCTGGAAGCGGATTTAGTCCGCTTTAATTTTATGATGGATGTGTCGGCATATAAAGATATTCTTGGCGGTTTTACTAAATCAGAACTTGATATGGTTAAATTGCGCAAAGAGATGCTCGGCGAAGAAATGCAGATTATGCCCGAGGAGAGACAATTTTTATTTTATGTAAGCCTGAAACACGTGGATATTCTGGGCTACGACCTTCTTTTAAACGCTTATTTATTTGGAAATGCCCATTTTAAGAACGGTTATATGGATGGGGTCAGGGGAACGCTTATTACCAGAAACACAATGATGGATTTCACTCCGATAGGGGAGTTTAACTCAAACTTTGACTATAAAGAAGGTGTTTTAAGATTGGAGAGGTTTTCTTTCGGTGACTCTTTTGATTTGACAGGAACAGTGAATCTAAAAAGGCCTTTTAATGTAAATGCACAGGTCAAACTTACAGAGCTGGACCTATCAAACCTTGTAATGTTTGGGAGTCAGAAATTAAGGGATTCAGTTTGCGGCACCTTATCAGGCGATATAGCAATAGAAAAGGCCCTCCTGAAACCCAGAATAAAGGGAAGGCTCAATGCAAGAAACGGAAAACTGGGGTTTATAGACTATAGAATAGCCAATGTTAATCTCGAAGGCGAAGGGCCGGAGCTAAAAATCCTTGATTCCCGTATTCTAAGAGACCAGGGGTATTTTATGCTTGACGGTTTTATAGATTTAAGGCAACTTGGCAGGGCCAGGTTCCTTGAGGGGCTCCGCGTGCGTTCCGACGAGAAAACAGTGGTATGGGAAGGCTGGAATATAGTAAAGGAAGCCAGGCAGGAAGAGGAGTTAAACCTGCAGAAGAATATCAGAGAAGATTTTAAAATAAACTTCAAAAAATTTATAAATGACGAGGTATATGCGCAGAACGATGCGCACGATGAACTGGAGCTTGAGTACAAATTGAAAAGCAACAAAAGCTTTAAGATGCGCTTAAGGGACCAGGAAGAAACCCTGGAACTTGAGCAGAGGGTCAAATTTTAAAAAGATGGATTTAACAAGCAGATTCGGGAAAAGGTTACTGGCATTTTTTGATTACATAGGCGCGGTATCGGTCCTGTTTTATCAGACCGTTCTATGGATGTTTACAAGCCGCCCAAAGAAAAATCTGATACTCGACCAGATGAGTAAAATCGGCGTAAGCAGTATGCCCATAGTATTCCTGACGAGTATGTTTACGGGAATAGTCCTTGCCCTGCAGAGCGCCTACCAGATGCAGAAGATATCCGCTACGTTGTATATCGCAAGCCTTGTGGCGCTTTCTATGACGAGGGAATTAGGTCCTGTGCTCACGGCACTGGTTGTGGCAGGCAGGGTAGGAGCGTCAATTACAGCGGAGTTAGGGACTATGAAGGTAACAGAGCAGATAGACGCCCTCCAGACGCTTGCGGCAAACCCGATTCAGTATCTGATTGTGCCGAGGTTTCTCGCTACAATAATTATGCTGCCCATCTTGACTATATATGCGGATTTTATAGGGATGTTCGGGGGCTATCTTGTGGGCGTGTATAAACTTGGCATAAGCCACAGCATATATGTAAGGATGACCTATGAACCGCTGGTATTTAAGGATATATTCTCGGGTCTTTTTAAAAGTTTTATCTTCGGCATAATAATTTCAATAGTAGGCTGCTATGAGGGTTTTAGAACAGAAGGGGGCGCTGAGGGTGTTGGCAGGTCTACCACGCTTTCGGTTGTTATCTCGTTTATCCTGATAATCGCTGCGGACTGTTTGTTTACCGCGATATTTTATTTTGCATTTTAAATATGATAGAAATAATAAATCTCTGTAAATCCTTTGGCGATCATCTGGTACTGGATAATCTTAATCTCACCATTAATACCGGCGAGACTATGGTTATAATCGGAAGAAGCGGTTGCGGTAAAAGCGTTTTACTTAAACATATAATAGGAGTTATGAAGCCTGATTCAGGTCAGGTGTTGATAGACGGAGAGGATATAACCCGAATGAGCGAAAAGGAACTCAACAACATCAGGCTTAAATTCGGGATGCTATTCCAGGGGGCTGCGCTGTTTGATTCCCTTACGGTAAGCGAGAATGTGGGATTTTCATTAAAGGAAAGAAGGCAGGACGTCGCCTTTATAGATACCAGGGTCGGCGAGTGCCTTCAGATGGTAGGATTAAAAGGCATTGAAGAGTTGAAGCCCTCTGAATTAAGCGGCGGGATGAGAAAACGCGTGGGGCTTGCAAGGGCAATATGCACAAGCCCCCAGATTCTGCTTTATGATGAACCTACGACAGGCATAGACCCGATAATGGCGGATGCAATAAATGACTTAATTGTCGACCTGAGTAAAAAATTGAACATCACGTCAATAGCAGTTACCCATGATATGGTAAGTGCGTATAAGATTGCCACAAGGGTTGCCATGCTCTACAAGGGAAAGATTGTAGAGGTAGGAACGCCGGATGAGATAAAAAATACCCAAAATCCTATTGTTCATCAATTCATAGAGGGTTTAGCGAAAGGACCCATTACGGAGGAAGGCTAGTGCGCTGTAAAATTAATTTTTAATATGACAGCGCACAGAGTCCGCCAAATGGCTGTGGCGGACGGTCTAATGTTCAATTGTTCTATTGTTCAAAACGACAACTTTTCCGCTAAAAACTAATGTTACAGTGTACTAGCTTAAGTAAACCCCTATAGAAACGGGGTAAACAAAGAAGTTATTATAGACACTGCTAAAATGCAAAGTAGAGAGTAGCCTGCCTGTAGGCAGACAGGCGAGTAGCGAGAAAAATCTCTCTACTTGCTGCTTGTTTCTCGCTACTTATACAATAAGAGGTGGTGAAAAATGATAAGACAAAAAAGTAATTTAGAGGTAAAGGTAGGCATATTTGTTTTTATAGGCATAATCATCTTAACCATAATCGTATTTTCTATAGGCGGGAAGCATTTTTTCAAGGTGGGTTATAACATCAAGGTTATCTTCAACTTTGCAAACGGTCTTGAGGTTGGCGCGCCGGTGAGGGTTGCGGGGGTGAGCGTAGGCGAGGTAAAGGACATATTGATAAAGGATGACCCCGAGACAAATAAGACCAGCGTGGAGGTAATAGCCTGGCTTGAAAAGAATGTAAGGATACAGTCAGACTCAAAGGCCTATATAAATACCCTTGGCCTCCTTGGAGAAAAATACGTAGAGATTATGCCGGGCGTGGAAAAAGATAGCCTGAATGAAAATGATATCCTTATAGGTCATGACCCTGTTTCCATGGAAAAGGTAACCGAAAAGGCGCTGGCTGTGATTAATAAATTAGATAGCGCAACGGAGTATGCCAATAGGATATTGCAAAGGGTTGATAAGGGAGAAGGCACCGTCGGTAAACTCTTTACCGATGAGACGTTATACAGGCAGCTTGAGGAATTTGTCCAGGATATAAAGAATAACCCGTGGAAGCTGTTGATAAAAACAAAGGAGAAAAAGGAGCCTTCCAAAGATTCTAAACCTCAAGATAACAAGGGGGTATTATTCCAGAAAAAATGAAGGAAAAGCTCTTTTTCATCTGTCAGGAATGCGGATATAAATCCCTGAAATGGCAGGGCAGATGTCCTGATTGCGACAGCTGGAACTCATTCGCAGAGGAACTTGCGAATGAACGCCACCGCGCCAGCAGGATTAAGGAGCTTTCTCTGCAGGAGCCCATGTCTATATCGGATGTTGAGTTTTCAGGAGAGACAAGGCTTACCTGCGGCATAAAGGAATTAGACCGGATTTTAGGCGGCGGTATTGTAATAGGTTCTGTGGTATTGGTGGGCGGTGACCCGGGCATAGGAAAATCCACACTGTTACTGCAACTGTCGGATATGTTAAGCAGAGACTCTAACGTAGTCTTATATATAAGCGCAGAGGAGTCTATAAGGCAGACTAAATTAAGGGCAGAGCGCCTGGGAGCAGTTTCGAAGAATCTTTATATATTAAACGAGACTAACCTTTCGCTTATAGTAGAAAACATAAAAAGGCTTAAACCCAGCGCTGTTATAATGGATTCTATTCAGGTCGTATACAGTGATGAAATTTCATCAAGCCCCGGAAGCGTCAGTCAAGTAAGGCATTGCGCAGGAGAACTCGTTCTTTTGGCAAAGAATTCATCTGTATCTATGTTTTTAATCGGCCATGTCACCAAGGAGGGTTCAATCGCGGGGCCCAGGGTGTTAGAGCATATTGTGGATACGGTATTATATTTTGAGGGAGAACCCCATACCAGTTTTCGTATTTTAAGGGCAACCAAAAACAGGTTTGGTTCCACAAACGAGGTGGGCATATTCCAGATGACAAACACCGGCCTTGTTCCGGTTGAAAATCCATCCGAGATTCTGCTTTTACAAAGGCCGGATTCTATATCAGGCTCTGTGGTTGTGCCCACTGTCGAGGGCACCAGGCCCATTCTGGTGGAGATTCAGGCACTGGTAAGCTCCTCTAATATTGTGCTTCCGAGAAGGCGCGTTATGGGGGTAGATTTTAACCGCGCTTCTTTATTGATAGCCATACTGGAAAAAAGAGCCGGTCTTAACCTCTCCAATAAGGATGTATATGTAAACGTGGCAGGAGGGATTAAGGCGGATGAGCCTGCCTGCGACCTTGGCATAGCCGTTGCGATTGCTTCAAGCTTCAAGGATATGCCGACCAAGAAAGAGGATGTTGTATTCGGAGAGGTAGGGCTTGGGGGCGAGATAAGAGCAGTAGATGAGGTGGCAATGAGGATTAAGGAAGCCCGGAACCTGGGATTTAAAAGAGCAATAATCTCAAGGTTCAATTTAAAGGATGCAAAAAAATACGGAGACATGGAAATAATAGGCGTAGAATCGATAAAGGGAGCGTTGGATATAGTTTTGAAATGATAGCAGTCTGAATTTATCCCGATAGCTGCAAGAAAATTTTAGGCGCGAAGCGACACAAATTTTCGCAGCGCTTTGTTATCTGGGTTAATAAATAAGATAGATCCCTCGCTTAAATATGCTGAAAATCTCTTCAATATTTTCAGCCTAAGCTTCGGGATTAATTCGCGCATACAACTTATGTTCACTTTGTTCCCTGCCCGACGACAGGCGGGCATAAGTTGTGCGCTCATTAAGGAGGATTAAATAAGGTGACTTTATTAATTATAAGGATTTTCTTTGTTGTTATAAGCGCAGTTATAGGATACCAGATAGGTTTTTTGTTTGAGAAGACATACCAATATGCCCCAGCGGTCAGCTTAATTATATTTATTTTGGGCGCATGCGCTATCCTCTTATTGGAGATGGCGATGAAGAAGGTATCTTTAAGGGGGCTTTCTGCGGCGGTATTCGGCCTCATACTCGGTCTTTTAATATCGAGTATTATTACGAATTCTTTCATAACCCCTTCCTTAAGCGAGCCTTTTTCGCTCATATTCCAGATGGTTGTTACGCTGGTATTTTGTTATCTCGGGATGGTGCTTGCTCTCAGGGGAAAAGACGAGTTTAATCTTATAATACCGTATGTAAAATTTTCAAGACAGGACATTGCGGAGGATATAATCCTCTTAGATACCTCTGTCATAATCGATGGCAGGATTTCGGATTTATGCAGCACTAGGTTTGTAAGCGGAAGGTTTATAATTCCCAGATTTATCCTTAAGGAACTCCAGCAGATTGCGGATTCCCAGGATTCCTTAAAGCGCGCAAGGGGAAGAAGGGGGCTAGACATCCTGAACAAAATTCAAAAAAATACAAACATCGATGTAAAAATCAACGAAGAGGATTTCCCCAATATACAGGACGTGGATGGAAAGCTTGTCAGGCTTGCCAAGATTCTTAACGCCAAGATATTTACAAACGACTTTAACTTAAACAAGATAGCGGAACTTGAGGGTATTGTGGTGTTAAATATTAACGACCTGGCAAACGCTCTTCGCATAGTTGTGCTTCCCGGAGAGATCCTGGATATAAGGATAATAAAGGAAGGCAAGGAATTTAACCAGGGGGTGGCATACCTGGATGATGGAACAATGATTGTGGTCGAAGGTGGAAAGAATTTAATAGGCCAGAGTTTAAGGGTTGTTGTTACAAGCGTGCTTCAGACCTCCGCAGGAAGAATGATATTTGCAAAGATAGATAATAGCCATAAGAGATGAGTCTTTTATGAATGTCTTGGCGATTGTTCCTGCAGCAGGCAGAGGCAAGCGTTTAGGCAAAGGTCTAGTTAAACCCCTGGTTCTAATACACAAAAAACCGCTTCTGGCTATAACCTTAGGCATTCTCCAGAAGAGTCCTTTAATAGATGAAATAATAGTTGCTTGTCCTACCGGTTACATAGATAGAATAAAATCAGATATTGTAGCTAAATACGAAATATCCAAGGTAAAGGACTGCATAGAAGGAGGCCTGAGCCGGCAGGAGTCTGTATATAAAGCACTTTTGCTTGCGCAGAATATAAGCTGTAAACTTATATTGATTCACGATGGCGCAAGGCCGTTTCTGACACAGGATATTATAAGAAATGCTTGCAGGGATGCTTCTAAATTTGGCGCCTGCGCGGTAGGTATCCCTGTAAAAGACACCATAAAGAAAATAGGCTCAGGTTACATTAAAGAAACGCTGGACAGGACTAAACTCTGGCATATTCAGACGCCACAGGTGTTTAGAAAAGATTTAATACTTTCTGCCTATAAAAGGTTCTACGGTAAAGCCGATTTCAGCGATGATGCCTCGCTGGTAGAGAGATTAAATAAAAAAGTAAGGGTAACAGAGGGTTCGTATTACAATATAAAGATAACCACGCCTGAAGATTTAATACTTGCCCAGAAGATAGATGAGGTGGTGAATAAGAAATAATGGTAATTGGTAACTGGTAATTAGGAATTAGTAAAAGCATTTTAATTACCGATTACTGGTTACGGATTACGCGTTACTGATTTAATCATTATGAAAATTGGTATTGGCTACGATATACATAGACTGGTAAAAAATAGAAAACTTATTCTCGGCGGGGTGCATATCCCCTCTAAAAAAGGCTTGCTTGGTTATTCAGACGCAGACGTGTTAATACACGCGATATGCGACGCAATTTTAGGCGCATTAGGAGAACCCGACATAGGTCAACTCTTTCCTGATACAGAGCCAAGGTATAAAGGCATCTCAAGCATAATTCTTCTAAAAGAGGTGAGCAAAATTCTTAGAGAAAATAGATACAGGATTAACAATATCGACTCTATAGTAATATTGGAAAAGCCAAAATTATCCTTATTCAAGGGTAAGATTATAAGAAACCTTGCCGGCATTTTAGGTATCGATTCAGCGCTCGTTAATATCAAGGCAAAGACAAATGAAAGCCTTGGAGATACAGGAAAAAATAAAGCAATAGCAGCATATGCGGTAGTAAGTTTAAAAAAAGTAAATAGTAAATAGTAAATGGTAATTAGTAATAGTAATTAAAAACCTCTATCGGAGAATATTGGCATGATAATTTTTTATGTAGCGTTAATTCTATTAATACTGCTTATAATTAAGATACTGTTAATCAGGATTATTTTTAAAGACGAGATAAAGGCAACATTAGAAAGAGACCCTGCGGCAAGTTGCGCTTTAGAGATTATACTTACCTATTCAGGACTGCACGCTATTATTTTTCACAGGATGGCAAATGGCCTTTATAGGTGGCGTATTCCGATACTGCCGAGAGCGCTCTCCCAGTTTGCGCGGCATCTTACCGGCATAGAGATACATCCTGGGGCAAAGATAGGAAAGGGTTTATTCATAGACCACGGGATGGGCGTGGTTATTGGCGAGACAGCAGAAATCGGTGATAATGTTACCATATTTCAAGGGGCAACGCTTGGCGGCACGGGTAAGGAGAAGGGTAAACGTCACCCCACGCTTGGTAATAATGTAGTATTGGGCGCAGGCGCAAAGGTGCTCGGCAACATAAAGGTAGGGGACAATGTAAACATAGGCGCAAATGCGGTTGTTATAAAAGATGTCCCGGATAGCTCCACCGTTGTGGGAGTGCCGGGAAGGATTGCCAGAAAGGAAGGAAGAAAAATCACTGAAATAAGCCTCGACCATACGAACCTGCCAGACCCTTTATCCCAGGCGCTTGAGAGGATACAGAAAGAGATAGAGCTGATAGAGTCAGAATTAAAGCACAATAAGGAAAGAAAAAAAGAGTAATTGGTAAATGGGAAATGGTTACTAATACAAACGTAATAAATGATGTTGTGATGTATAATAAGTTTAAGCCCAATTTACTTCTTCGCTTGCGGTGCTCGGAGCATTCGGCTAAACCTC
>CAZDNS010000040.1:0-15042 GCA_964506845.1 uncultured Planctomycetia bacterium
TTTTCATAGATGTAATCATAACTGTTCATTTAATTGACAAAATATCATAGTAACATCCTAATATAAAAATAGAATACCGGCGCAGTAAAAAGAAGGCTGTCTATTAAATCCAGAATTCCTCCAAGACCGGGTAGCAGCGTATTTGAATCCTTAGAGCTGCAGTCTCTTTTTATAAGCGATTCCGAGAGGTCTCCTATCTGTGCCAAAACTCCCAGCAATACGCCTAACACTATAAGATGAAAAAAGCTCATAGATGGCAGGAAGGCCTTTCCTATAAGGGCGCCTGTAAGGCTAAAAATAAAACCTCCTATGGCTCCTTCTATGGATTTCTTTGGGCTAATACGTGGTATAAGAAAATGCCTGCCAAATTTTGAGCCGATAAGATAGGCACCTGTATCTCCCAGCTTTGAAACCAGAAGTAAAAATGCAACCAGCCTGCTTCCCTCAGGCAGGGTCATATCCTCTATCAGTTTCAGTTTTATAATAAAGCTGAAAAACCAGCTTATATACAATATGCCAAAAAACGTTATCGACACTGCCGAAAGCGAATCTGCAGAGCTTCTTCTCATAAACTGCAATAAGAATAGAAGAAGACACAAAGCCACCATAAAAGCCAATTCCCATTTCTCGGTGGGTTCAAACCTAAGATATATAGATATGGGAATGCACAGGCCTACTATGATTCCAAAGGGCTTATATATAGGAATACCCTTTTTCTGCACCAGGGTAAAAAATTCATAAAGCCCCAGGCCGATTATGAGGCTACTAACCAATACAAACACCAAATCCGGCACAAAGAATATGGTGACCACCGCTATGGATATTAGTATAACTGAACTGATAAGCCTTTTTAGCATTACTATATTACCCTGTAAGATAAATAAGGGTTACATATCACAGATGAGCGCAGATTAGAAGATACAAGATGGACGCAGATATTGTCAACGGCATCTGTGCTAATCCTGCGGTATTTCATCTGTGCTAACCTGTGGAACACAATACCTTTATTTACTTGATAGAACACTAAATACCTCCGAAACGCCTTTCTCTTTGCTGGTATTCGGTTATTGCAATTTCCAGGTCTTTCTTTTTAAAATCAGGCCAGTATTTCTGGGTGATATAAATCTCGCAATAGGATACCTGCCACAGGAGGAAATTGCTGATTCGCATCTCGCCTGAGGTTCTTATTAGAAGGTCAGGATCCGGAATGCCTGCGGTATAAAGATAGTTTGCAAATACCTTCTCGTCTATGTCTTCTACCCTTAACTTATTTTCTAAAACCTCTTTAATAACCTTCTTCGTCGCGTCTACAATCTCTGCCCTGCCGCCGTAATTCAGTGCCAGGTTCAAAAACAACTTTTTATTGTCCTGTGTAATATGTTCGATTTTATTGAGTTTATCAGATATGCTACGGGGAAACTCATTGAACCTTCCTATTATCTTTAGCCTTATCTCGTTCTTTATAAGATTATCCCTTTCCCTTTCCAAAAATTCCTCAAGGAAACGCATCAGGGTATTTATCTCACTTTTGGGCCTCTTCCAGTTTTCAACAGAAAAGGCATACAGCGTAAGAATCCTAATGTCAAGCTCTACGCAGGCTCTTACTATCTCCCTTACCCTGGCCATTCCTTCCCTGTGCCCTATAATCCGCGGCAGGCCGCGTTTCCTCGCCCATCTGCCGTTTCCGTCCATTATTATAGCTATATGCTTAGGGATATTATCCAATTTTGAATTTTGGATTTTGAATTTTGGATTTTATTTGTGTACCCTGTAATCTATATCCGGAAACAGGTTATCCTTATATTCGATATCGCTTAAAAATGCCTCGTCAATACTATTTGATTTTATCTGGTCGTATAGGCGGGTAAATCTGAGTATGTGGTCCTTTGTGCGTTTAACCGCATAATTAACCACAGTCCCTGTCTTCATTATAAATGCCCAGTCGCTGGACTGCGCCAAGAGGAGTTCTCTGAGCGCTTGGTTTATGGCCCTTCCTAAAAGGCCGTTGGAATCCGGATAAAGATTAACCAGTTCTGTCATCCTATCAGAGGCCTTATGAAGATACCTATAAATCCAGTCGTTTGAACCCTCAAGCCATACCTCATTATAACCCTTCCATCCCCAGCTTGACATTGAGGGAACAATAACCTGATTTCTAGGGTATTGCTCAAGATATTCCGATGCAGTTATCAGCTTAATCGTTTTCTGGTCATAGGCAATCTTTCTTATTAAAAAATCAAGCCACTGCGGCCCTTCGTACCACCAGTGACCGAACAATTCCGCATCATAAGGGGCAACCACTATCGGTCGTTTATGCATTAAATCGTAAAGGTATTCTGCCTGCTTTTCCCTGTTAAACATAAAATTGCCTGCATGTTCTGCGGCTTTTTCTGTTGCCCTGACGGGCATATAAGGTTCCTTGTGATTGGTTTCGCCTGTAATCCTGTAATACTTTATGCCTGTATTAATTCTTATCCCATCTTTGTGTATATACGGTTTTATGTATTCGTATTCCAGGTCAAAACCTACATCCCTGTAAAATTCACGATAATAGTGATCGCCTGGATAACCTTCCTCGGCTGACCATACCTGCTTTGAAGACTCAAGGTCTCTTCCAAATGCCGCAACGCCGCTTTTGCAGTATACAGGCGCATATACGCCGTATTTGGGCCTGGGTGAGCCATGCAGAATACCGTGTGCGTCTGTAAAAAAATATCTTATCCTGGCCTCCTTTAATACCTCATCGTCTCCCGGGTTATACCCGCATTCAGGAAGCCATATACCCCTGGGGGCTCTTCCTAAAGCTTTCTTATAATGCTCGCTAGCAACAAACACCTGCGCCCTGACAGAGGCTCGAGCTGTCTCCATAAGGGGCAGATATCCGTGGGTGGCGCCACAGGTTATTATCTCAAGTTTTCCTGTATCCTGCAGGTGCCTAAAGGCATTTACCAAATCCTTCTTATATACCTCCACAAAAATCCGCCTGGCATCTACAAAAAACTTATGATACATAAGCGCAAGGGTGTGGAAGTCAGATAAGAATGTGGTTCTATAAACCTCTTTATCGGCGAGTTCTATGAGTTTTTCTATATGGTGTATGTATCTGGATTGAAGCAGTTCATCCTGGAGCATGCTGATAAGGGTAGGGCTTAAGGACATGGTTATCCGGAAATCCACCCTATCTTCAAGAAGTCTGTTGAAGACCTTGATAAGGGGAATGTAGGTTTCGGTTATAGCCTCATAAAGCCAGTCTTCTTCAAGAAAGTCTTCGTGTTCGGGATGCCGAACATACGGAAGGTGCGAATGTAAAACTAAACAGAGGTATCCTTTTAACATTGTAAGGGTTCTGGATGAGATTTATTCGGTATGCCTGGAAACCACAGGGGTTATAGCCCTCGAATCCCTATTATCATTACAAACTGCCTTAACCTGAATCGTCTGCTTGCCGTCTGGAAGGGAAAATCTAAGGCTGAATGTGCCGTCTCTGTTAAGTTTTATCGGCCTGTTCCTGACTGTTACCTTGGCGTCAGACTCTGTCTGTCCATACACTATCAAGTCCGTATTAACCACTAACCAGAACCCCTTTTCTTTTGGAACCCTTTTTCCTACAGGGCTTGCCAGAGAACTTATGGCGCCGGAGGCTAAATGCATCTTAAGCCTCTGCTTGGCAAGTTTTTTTAGACCTACAGGGCTTGCCCCTAATTTTAGACCGCCTGAAAGGGCATAAAGTTTTTCGAAATCCTCAGGAATTATCATCCATTCCTCGTCGGTTATCCAGCTGGGAACATCTCTTGGGGTGGACACCACATTGGAGCGTGCCAGCACTACAAACTCGCCATCTGCTGTTAGTATACCGATGTCTACGCAATAGAACCTATCAGAACCGCCTACATTTATGTACCAGTTAGACGCGTCGAGGGTAATATCTATATCGAAGAAACTGTTAGCATTGGAACCGTTAAAATTCACATTTGTAACGTCGTATACCCTTAGAATGAATCTTGAGCTGTTCATTCTGCCTGCGAGGTTATGCATAATGGAATCCAATCTTTCTCGGTTTATCTCCCAGTACACATGCACCCACCAGGGATCCCTCGCCATTGCAACAATCTTATTATCGTTATACCCTTTAGGAATCTCCTGATACCTTGTGTCATATGGGGGCTGGAAGGGTTCCCTTGGATAATACGGAGTCTGAGGAGGGGGGGTTTCTTTTAAGGGCGCCTCTGTTTTTACTTCTTCCATAACCCTTTTTACCTCTTCATCCGGCTTAAACCTTATTTTCGAAATCAGTTTTTTAACCAATGGGGCTTTCTTTATCTTTTTTACGACCCTTTTTCTTAAAAACCCCTGCTTTTTCTTAACCACAACTGCCTTTGTTTTCTTTTTTAGGCTTTCAACGAGCCTTGTAATTTTATGCCTTACCCTTTTTACCTTGTTTTCTTTTTTCCTGACCATCTTAAAAAACCTCCTTTGCAACCGCTGAAACGCCTGTCTGCCGACAGGCAGACAAAATTTACAACCGCTAAATCACTAAATTAGTAAACGTCGAAACGCGGAAGTCTTTCTTTGCGCCTATGCGGGCATTTCGCGCTTTTGCGGTTATATTCTGCGCTTTTGCGGTTACCCTTATTTAAATTCTATAACTATTTTATTATTAAGTAGTTACATCAAAAATTAAAAAATAATACATCTCACTTTCTTTTGTAGAAAAATTAGATAAATATTATGACAATATAAACTAATATTGTCAAGCGTTTATTTAATGAGGCAGTCTTGTTGGCGCATCCTTAGGGCATACCGAAGGGTTGACAATTATAACTATATAAATTACAATAAGGAACACTAAAATGAATAAAATATTCCTGAGAGACAGAGAGGACAGGCTGCTTAAGGAAAGATACCCCTGGGTATTTGACAACCAGATAAAAAGCTCGCCTGTTACAGCAAAAGCGGGAGATATAGTAAATGTTGTTAACTCAAGGGGGAAATTTCTCGGAAAGGGATTTTTCAATCCTGCCAGTTCAATTGCGGTAAGGATACTAACCTTTGAAGACATTTATATAGATGAGAATTTCTTTTGTGAGAGAATAGCCCAAAGTATAAAGTCGAGAGAACGCTTTATAAAAAATTCGGATGCCTTTAGACTTATATACTCTGAGGCAGATGGGCTTCCTACCCTAATAGCGGATAAATACGGAGAATTCATAGTCATACAAACACTCGGCATAGGCACAGACCTAAGAAAGAGTATGTTTGCTAATATACTAAAGGACTTTTTAAAACCAAAAGGTATTTACGAAAGAAATGACGCAACGATAAGAAAATTAGAGGGTCTTCCCCTAACTAAAGGCATACTCTTTGGAAAAGTGCCTGATTTTATAACTATAACCGAGAATGGAATAAAATTTTATGTGGATATCAAAAATGGCCAAAAAACCGGATTCTACCTTGACCAGAGGGATAACAGGGATATGGTAAAGGATTTTTCAGGAAACGCTAAGGTTTTGGATTGTTTCTGCTATACGGGCGGTTTTTCAATTTATGCTCTAAGATACGGTGCGCTTTACGTAACAGGGATAGATATATCAGAGGAATCAGTAAGGTTGGCTAAAAAAAATGCGTCTCTAAATAATATTGCGGATGAAAGATTTTCATTTAGCGCAGGTAATGCCTTTGATGAATTAAAGCGCTTTGACAAGAGGAATGAAAAGTTTGACCTTGTTATACTGGACCCGCCCTCATTTACAAGAAAAAAAGAAACCCTTGAGGCGGCACTCAGGGGTTACAAGGAAATAAACCTCAGGGCTATGAAAATTTTAAAGCAGGGCGGGATACTTATAAGCTGCGTATGCTCTTACCATGTAGGGTTAGAACTTTTTAAAGATATGCTTACTCGGGCCGCCAGCGACACTAAACGCCTTGTTAAGATTCTGGACATAAGAAACCATCCGAAAGACCATCCGGTTTTGCTTCAGTTAAAGGAATCCTATTATCTAAAGTGCCTTGCCTTAGAGGTTATATAGGCTACTTTTTTATAGCCTTGGTAGCAGAGGTCTTCTGTTTTTCTTCCAATTGTTTATTAAGGTTAGTCAGCCTTTCTAACTCTAAAGTCAAAGACTTATTCTTAAGCTGCTCCTGGGCAAGAGTTCCTTGGAGAGATTCGTTTGTGCGAGTCATCTCTTCAAGCTGCGCTACCTTTTCTTTAAGGTTTTTTTGAAGTGCGTCGTTAAGTTGTTTTGTCTTGTCCAACTCAGCCTGCATCTCCTCTAACCTTATCTGGGTATCCTTTCTTAAGGTAGCCTCTTTCTGTTTTTTTAAACCAGAGGAGAGCGCCGATACCATACAGAAAATGCTGACTAAAATTAATACTAAAAATATTTTTTTGGCCCTGTCTGGATTCATAGCCAACGCTCCTTTTTTTAATAAGCAGACAATTTATGGAACATAGTGACATAAATTATAGTCCCGAAGTTTTGGGACGTCTGCGAATTAACCCAGCCCTAATTTTCTACTCTGGCTAAACTTACCTGAAAAATTAGTGCTGGGCAAATTCAACCAGCATACTTATGTTCACTCCGTTCCATAAGTCTGGGTTTCATTTGATTTTATTTTACGGTCTTCTTTAAAACATCCGCCTTGTCTGTTTCCTCCCATGTAAAACCTTCGTTTTCCCTGCCAAAGTGGCCATAACAGGCGGTCTTTTTATATATGGGCCTTCTGAGTTTCAGTTCCCTTATTATGCCATTTGGTGTTAAATCAAATACCTCCCTTACTGCCTTTACTATTTTTTCTTCTGATACTACTCCTGTATCAAAGGTATTCACCATCAGCGACACAGGCTCAGCTATGCCAATTACATATGCAAGTTGTATCTCGCACTTATCTGCGAGTTTACTGGCTACAATATTCTTTGCTACGTAGCGCGCCATGTAGGAGGCGGAACGGTCTACCTTTGTAGGGTCTTTTCCGGAGAAGCAACCGCCGCCGTGCCTGCCAAATCCACCGTATGAATCCACGATGATTTTCCTTCCAGTAACTCCGGTATCTGCCTGAGGGCCGCCTACCTCAAACCTTCCGGTTGCATTTATATAATATTTTGTATTTTTATCCACGTATTGCTCAGGCACTACCTTATCTATGACCAATTTTTTAATATCATGGCGAAGGTCCTCTGTCTTAACATGGGAACCATGGTGCGCGCCAATAACCACATTCTCTATCCTTATGGGTTTTCCGTCATGATATTCCACAGTTACCTGCGATTTTCCGTCAGGCCTTAGATAGTCAAGTATCTTGTCCTTCCTTGCCTGTGCCAGCCTCATAACTAGCCTGTGCGCCAGCATTATGGGAAGCGGCATAAGCTCAGGCGTCTCATTTATCGCATAACCAAACATCATCCCCTGGTCTCCTGCGCCGCCTGTATCAACGCCCAGCGCTATGTCAGGGGATTGTTCCTGTACGGCGGTTATGACGCCGCAGGAACCGTAGTCAAAACCAAATTCGGGCTTGGTGTAGCCCACTTCTTTTATAGTATTCCTGATTATCTTCGGGATTTCAACATAACAACTGGTGGTAATCTCACCTGCCACATAAGCCAGCCCTCTGGTTACAAGGGTTTCACAGGCAACCCTGCCGTTCGGGTCCTTCTCATATATCGCGTCCAAGATGCTGTCGGATACCTGGTCGGCTATCTTATCCGGGTGCCCCTCAGTAACCGACTCAGAAGTAAATAAATACCTGCCTTTCATCATAGCTATGCCTCCTCCTATGAGCACGCAACTTATGGAACAAAGTGAACATAAGTTGCTGTGCGAGTTGGACCCTTGACATCGAAGATGTCAAGGGTAAATTCAGACAAACAACTTATGTCATTGCATTCCATAAGTTGTGTCTTCATTTAAAAGTTTTTACCCCGTTTAGAAATCCCACAGCGTGGGACGCTATTTCTAACGGGGTTTATTTGCGAACCTATAGGATGCCTTGTTTCCTATATCTATCCAATTCCCATGAAAGATAAAACCATATACCTTGTCCCTCTTATACAACCAGCTTATGAAATGCCCGGTCATATCAGGATTATTTCCTTCATCGAGGTACTTCGGTATAAGGGAGAGCCTTGATTTCGTAAGGTAATATATGCACGGCGAAACTAAGGTCGTATCCGGCTTTCTGGATTTTTCTTTAAAACTTACAACCCTCTTGTCAGTATCCAGCTTTACTATGCCGAACCGCCTTGCCTTGAGTTTATTATGAATATCGTATACTCCTATCGAGCAAAATGGCGACTTAGTCTGGGAAAATACTATAAAATCCAGGAGTTCGAATTCAAAAAAATTATCGCCGCCTATAACAAGCAGGTCGCTTTTTATCCCTTTCTCTGCTATGGCATATCGGATATCTCCTATCGCACCAAGGCGCCCATTCGGGGTTTCGGTACCATCGTCAATTAGTTTTACGTTTGAAAAGTTCGAACCCTTTTTCCATTTTTTGAAACTTGTATAAAACTTGTTATTCGTTATAACAAAAATCTCCTTGATAGAATTTATATTTTTAATTTTTAAAAGCAGGTGTTCTATAATAGGCCTGCCTCTGACGCTAAGAAGAGGCTTTGGGATATTCTTTGTAATAGGATACAATCTCTTACCGTATCCTGCAGCTAATATTAAAGCCTTCATTTTTTATAGTATAGATTAAAGTTTTGCAAGTCTATCTTTCAGGTATTTTACCTTTTCTACCGGAGTAGGGTCAGCCTTATTCAGTATTGCAAGATAAAAACTAATGAAGTCTCCGAGATAAATTAAATAAAACATTCTGCAGAGTAAATTATTCCCCTTGGAATTAATCTCGATGATATTTTTTGTATACTTTGAGATTATACCTTTGGTTATATCCATTCTGAGTTGTGTGCGACGGTGGTCTTCTCTGTCTCTAAAAAAAACCACCGCTATATCCTTTAAAAGGGCTTTTGGATTTTCCCAGCCGACTATCTCATTGTGATTCATCTCCGGGAAAATATGGTTAAAACTTATATGCTTTGAATTTTCCTCAAGCTGGTTTCTAAACCTAAGGACAACTGTGTCAATATGGTCCTGGGCACCGTATATAAGGGGGATTTTCTTATACAGTTTAAGGGCAATTTTCTTAGCCGTATTCTCTTTGGTTTTTCGTTCTGGTTTTAAGAACACCTTGATTTTCGAAAGATAGGCTATTGTTTCATCTATAACCCTTGCATCCGGTTTTTTTCCTGAAAGCCCTGATAAGGCATATAAGAGAGGAAAGAAAGAATACCCTAACGCCTGCCTCGGAGGAAGACCTCCCGGTATGGTAATAGCGGGTATGTTGCTATCTTCGGCGAGTTCCTTTAATCTGCCCCCTGAGGTTAATATAATTATTTTAGCATTTTTCTTTCTGCCTTCATAATATGAACTTATTGTTTCTTCTGTATTGCCTGAATAACTCAGGCAGAATAAAATTGTAGAACCATTAACAAATCCGGGTAGAGTATAATTTCTATTTACATAAATAGGCTTTTCAAAATAGCCCGCTACGAAGGACCTTACAAGGTCAGCTCCTATTGCTGAGCCTCCGAGCCCGCTCAGCACAATATTATCAAAGTTGCTGTAAGATGTGGGAGCCTTAAAAGATTCTCCTATAGCCTTAGCATGCTTACACTGCTGGGGGAAGTTAAGCAAATTGTTCAACATCTTTGATGCGTCTATTTTTTTAATCGAATTTAAATCATCCAGTATGTTTGCTCTTGTCAATGCAATCTCCTTACTGACTTGCGATTTCCTTAAGATGTTTTTTTACGAATTCTTCTATCTGTTTACCCGAGTTTAAGTTCAGGGCTTCCTTTACAAGTTCGCGCACATCTGAAAGCTTTACCGACCTTATAACGCTCTTTATCACCGGGATAACCATAGGGCTTACGCTAAATTCATCCAACCCCAGCCCTAAAAGGAGCAGGGCAAAATGGGGCTCGCCTGCCATCTCGCCGCACATCCCTGCCCAGATACCATTGTCATGGGCAACCTCTATTATATTCTTTACAAGCCTTAGTACAGCAGGATGCGCAGGTTCATACAGATAGGCTATCTTCTCATTTGCCCTGTCAATGGCAAGGGAATACTGTATCAGGTCATTCGTTCCTATACTGAAAAAATCCACTTCCTTGGTAAGTATATCGCAGGTTAAGGCGGCGGAAGGAATTTCTATCATTGCGCCCACATCTATCTCTTCATCAAAGTCTATTTTCTTCTTTCTAAATTCTGTCTTTACCTCCTCTAAGATGGCGTTTGCTTTTTTTAACTCCTCTATACCTGATATCATAGGATACATAATCTTGAGCTTTCCAAAATGACTTGCGCGCAGTATCGCCCTCAACTGCACCTTGAAAATCTCGGGCCTTGCAAGGCAGAACCTTATGGCGCGCCAGCCCAAGAACGGGTTCATCTCGTGCGGAATCTCTAATTGCGAGATAAATTTGTCTCCTCCTAAATCAAGTGTCCTTATTATTACAGCATGAGGGCTTATCTTTTGCGCTACATATTTATACGCCTTAAAATGCTCTTCCTCGCTGGGCAGGTCTGTACGGTTCATGTAAAAGTATTCTGTCCTGTAGAGTCCTATGCCCTCAGAACCATGTTGTAAAACAGAGGGTATCTCTTCCGGAAATTCAATGTTGGCAGAAAGTTCAACCTTGTGCCCATCGAGGGTCTGGCAGGGAAGGTTTTTAAGTTTTAAGAGTTTCTTACGAAACTCCTCCTGTTTTTTCTGCTGCTCGGAGTATTTTTTTAGAGCCGACTTATCGGGATTTAGTATTATAACGCCATCGGTGCCATCTAATATTATAATGTCGCCGTTTTTTATCTTCTTTGTTGCATTCTCAAGCCCTACCACCGCCGGTATTTCAAGGGAGCGTGCTATTATTGCGGTATGGGAAGTCCTGCCGCCTAC
This sequence comes from uncultured Planctomycetia bacterium, assembly GCA_964506845.1. Lineage (GTDB taxonomy): Bacteria > Omnitrophota > Gorgyraeia > VGKN01 > VGKN01 > CAZDNS01. The sequence continues at coordinate 10,960 of CAZDNS010000040.1, forward strand.
ATCTGTAATGAAACCTATTACATTTTTCTTATGCAAGGTTGCGGTCTCGCTCGGAGAAAGATTATAGGCTACAATTATTACCGGTTCTTCCTGTGCCTTTATACTTTCAAGCTGTTTTCCAAGGAGATTTTTAAGGACTCTTTTACCCACATCGCTTATATCTATAATCCTTTCCCTCAGGTATTCGTCGTCTATCTTTGAAAAAACGCTCATATATTTTTTCAGAACATCCATAAATATATACTCTACAGAGAGTTTTTCCTTTTTCAGGCGCTCTATAACCTCTTCTATCAGCATCCGGTCCTCAAGCACCAAAAGGTGAGCATTAAATATCTCTGCATGCTCGGCGCCCATTTCCTCTGTTATCTTTTTCTGGATATTTATTATCTCGGAACGCGTTTTTATTAGCGCGTCCTCAAAACGCGCTATCTCCTTTGCAAGCTCAGGCACGGCTACCTCTTTCTTCTGGATGACAAATTCCTCGCTATCCAGCAAAAAGGCCTTTGCTATTGATATGCCTGGTGCGGCTGCAATACCCCTTAACATCACTTCTTTCCTTTCGGTTCAGGCTCAAGGTCGCTCAAAAGTATGCCGGCAAGCTCTTCTATTGCAAGCTCGGCATCCTGACCGTTGGCAGTAATCTGGACCCTGGAACCTTTTCCTGCGGCAAGCATCATTATACCCATTATGGATTTACCATTCACTTCCTGATTTCCCTTTCGTATGGAAATATCCGATTCAAACTTATTTGCCGTCTGAACGAATATGGAAGCAGGCCTTGCGTGTAGACCTAATTTGTTTTTAATTACTATGCTTCTCTTAATCAGAGCCATCTTCACTTTATTGTTTTTCTTATGCCAAACGAGGCGTTTTTAAGCGGCTTTAGGTCAAGGCGCCAGATAAATAACAGGGAAAGACCCTGATAGGTTCTCTCTATACCGCTTTCAGAGCCGGAAATAGTCTCAATTGGGAAATACCATATAGCGCCTTTCGGGCTCATCTCGCAACCTAAATTTAAATTGTGCCAGCTATCGTTTAGTTCAATTCGGTTTATGGCCTCAATCTTTCCCGGGGTGTTGAACTGTGGTTCTTTTAACGCTACATTAAACTCGACGCCAAAATTTATACTCAAGGATTTTTCTGACATATTTTTTATCTCATATTTAAAATTCATTTCGCTTTTATGGGTATCGATGTATATATTTTTTTCCAGTTTTACTGGGATTTCCCCCTCAGTAGTATTCACAGTTGCCTCTCTTATAAGCGTTACTATGCAGGATTTTTCCTTAGATTTTATCTTAAAGGTAAATGGTTTTTCTACGAAATCTCCTCTTTCTAAAACCGAGGATCTGAAAAACTCTTCGAATGAGGCGTCGTCTCCAAAAAAATGGTCTATGAGAGAAGCCTTCCTGTATTTATCATAATAAAGATGGGTTCCCAGATTTTCCTCTTTAGAGCCCACGATATCGTGAATGCTCACTAGTTCTCCTGGATTTTGAGGACTTAAAGAGTTGTTCTTTTCTGAATGCGGCCTTATCTTAGCGTGGTAGGATTCCTGCCTTCTACTAAGCGTATTTATAATATTTAACGCTTTTGGCTTATAGTCAATCTCAAATATCTCTCCCCCGCAATTTGGACTTATACCCACATTTAGAAGGGGGGTATTTACTACAATATCCTCGTAGCCATCTTTATCAAAATCAAAAACCTCAACCCTGGAAAAGCCCTTTTTTTTCTGCGATAACTCATCTATTATCTTCTCGGATTCGATAAGATTACTAAACGCTGATTCCCTTAAATGGTTCAGGTAAAGCCCGCCGAATACGCCGTGCCAGTATACATCGTTACATTGACCCATATAGAGTGAGTCCTTCGCCTGAAGTAAAAGTTTGTTTATTTTTTTGCCGTCTCTGGTTTTTTCAAGCCTGTTAAGCCTTTCTGACACATATAGCATTTTTTTATGGAGTGTGTTAGCCTCAGGGTATTTGACCAAAAAATTCTTGAAGTAACCCTGCGACCAGCCTAACATCTCCGTATAACTTGCGCAGGGAAGATATACCCTGCCGATAGGCCTAAAGCGCTCTATAAATTCTGAGAAGGTGGTGATATTTAACCAGGAGCTATTCTCCTCTAAGATACTAAAAAAATTTTCAAGATACCGTTCCTGATAAACCCATTTATACGTCTGGGGCCAAAGACCGAATTTTTCTCCGTCGTCCGCAATTACAACTGCTCTGTTCTCGCTGCTTCTAAGGGTCTTTAAATATTCTATAGTATCCTGCGGCAGTTTAAACGGTATCATATAGCGAAGCTTCTGGGAGGTGGGGAATATAAATAAGCCCTTTGCGTCCTCTTCTGTAATGTAATATCCGAATATCTCTCCTGAGTTTTTGCCGGTAAGCCTGAAATGGGCGTCATCCACTATGGTGTACTTAATGCCTGCCCTGTAGAAAGTATCTACAAGGTGAGGTTCCCATACCCTTTCTGTAAGCCATGCGCCCTTTACCTCAAATTTGAAATGCATTTTTATGAAATCTTTTAATAATAACAACTGCGAGAGCCTATCTTTCTCGGGAATAAGCGGAAGTATTGGTTCGTAAAAACCTCCGCCTAAAAGCTCTACCTGACCATTCTTGACAAGCTCTCTAAGATAATCAAAATATTCAACCTTGTTTTTTCTTATCCACTCAAACAGTCCGCCGCTTAAATGCAAGCTTACCTTGATGAGGGGGTGCCTCTTTAATACCTCAATAAAGGGAAGATATGCTTTTTCATATGCCTCCTCTATGACCCAGCCGAAATTTCCCACCGGCTGGTGGCAGTGTATGCCGATTATAAAATTTACCCTGTTCTCGTTCACTTGTACACCATTGAGGCCTGTATTAAATCTATTATTAACTTCGCGAGTTTATCCGGGTTATGCCGTACATAGTTTACCGTGCTTATGACATCTCCCTCTATTACCTCTACGCCTACTTCTTTTAGCCTTGTTACATCAGGAATGACCGGATAGGCATTTTCCCGTCCGTATTTATCAAGAAATTCTTCGGGTATCTTGGCGGTATTTACGACGCAGTAATCTATGAGATTCGGCTTTGAATGTAAAATTATTGCATTAACATGGTCAAATGCAGAATAGCCATCTGTCTCGCCTGATTGGGTCATTACGTTACAGATATATATCTTTATCGCCTTTGACATAAGTATCGCCCCTGGAATCTCTTTTATTAAGAGATTCGGTATAACGCTTGTATAAAGGCTACCGGGCCCAAACACTATAGCATCGGCATCTCTTATGGCGTCAAGGGCTTCCTGGCTCGGGCCACAACCGTCCGGCCTTAAAAATACCCTGTTAATCGGACTTCCCTTCTGTGGAATGTTTGCCTCGCCAACTGTCTCAGAATTATCTTTATGCTGCGCAACCAGTGTAACTTTTTTATATGTGGCAGGGATTACCCTCCCTCTTATTGCAAGCACCTGACTTGAGGCTTTTATCGCCTTGTCAAAATCCCCTGTTACCTTTGAAAGGGCAGTTATAAAAAGATTTCCAAAGCTGTGTCCTTTAAGTTCTGATTCATCGTCAAATCTGAACTGGAATAAATCGCGCATCAGCGGTTCCGTATCTGCTAAGGCTACCAGACAGTTTCTTATATCGCCCGGAGGAAGCACGCCAAACTGGTCTCTAAGCCTTCCTGATGAGCCTCCGCTATCCGCTACAGTTACTATGGCGGTTATGTTGCTCGTATACTGTTTTAATCCGTGAAGGAGAACGGATAATCCGGTCCCGCCTCCGATAACTACTACCTTAGGCCCTCTTTCTAAATATCTCTTCTGATATACAATATCTACCAGGTCCTGTTCCCTGTTGGGCAAAAACACGGCTATAAGTGACCTCACCATATGTCTTATACCCAGAACAGTCATTGTAACGCCGATAAGAAGGGAAACCCCACCTAATATTAGGCCGCGTTTTATAAGCACCTGCACTGCGCCCATAGCAACCAATATAATTCCGAACGCAATGAGCACTACCCATCTTTTAATCTGCATGCCGGGGTAAAGCCACTTAAGCTTCATAGCGGA
>CAZDNS010000041.1:0-13902 GCA_964506845.1 uncultured Planctomycetia bacterium
TGTAATCTTTTTAAAAATCGCTGTAATCAAATAATCCTTGTTTTATAAACATTGTAGTATATGAAGACTAAAAACATCCTTTTGATGAATGTAAACTGGCTCGGAGATGTTTTGTTTTCCACTCCAGCCATAAGAACTTTAAGGAGAAACTTTAAAGAGGCGAAACTTTCCATATTAATTCATCCGAGATGCCGTGAGGTGCTCGAGGATAATCCGAACATAGATGAATTAATAATATATGACGAGGAAGGCCCGCATAAAAGCCTATTAGGTAAATTAAAACTAATCGCTATGTTAAGAAAAAGGAGATTTGACAGGGTTTATATATTACACAGGTCATTTACCCGTAGTTTAATAGCGTATCTTTCTGGAATTCCGAAAAGGGTGGGTTATTACTATAAAAAGAGGGCAATTTTTATAACGGATAATGTAAAGCATCCAGGGTCAGGCATTCACAGGGCGGATTTTTATCTGGGCATTCTAAGTTCATCAGGTATAGAGGTAAGAGAGGAAGATAAAAAGATAGAGTTTTTCATAACCGATAAAGATAGGGCTAATATAAACAACATCTTAAAAAGCGAAGGCGTGAAAGACAACGAAAGATTTATAGTTCTAAACCCGGGAGCAAACTGGGAACCCAAGAGATGGCCGGCGGAGAATTTTGCAAATCTGGCAGATGCACTTACAGAAAGGTATTATCTAAAAACAATAATAACGGGCGCTAAAAAGGATATTGCATTAGTAAATGAAATTACATCCCTTATGAAAAATAAACCCGTTATACTGGCAGGAAAGACCACCTTAAAAGAATTGGCCGGATTATTTGAAAAGGCAATTCTGGTTATCTCGGCAGATTCAGGGCCCCTGCACATAGCAGCTGCTATGAATAGTAGCGTTATAGGTATTTACGGGCCTACCTCAATTGCCGTAACAGGCCCATATAAGGCAAGCAAGGTCAAGGCTATTCAGAAGGCAATCGAATGTCCTATACCTTGCTATATAGTGGATTGCCCTGACAATAGGTGTATGAAAGCCATAACGGCCAGTGATGTTTTGGAGGAGGTTAGGACACTGATAGAATGAAGAAAGAAGAAGTTAAAAAGATTCTTTTAATAACCCTGAGCAACATAGGCGATGCGGTTTTAACCACGCCCGCTATAGAGGCATTAAGGAATAATTTTAAAGATGTATCTATTCATCTTATGGTAAGCCCTAATGCGCAGGCGGTATTTTTTAAGGATAAAAGAATAGATAGGCTTATCCTGTACGATAAGCATGTCAGATTTAAAAGGAAGATGGGCCTTTTTTTATCCCTTGAGAGAGAGCATTACGATATGGTAATAGATTTAAGAAATACGCTATTTCCTTTGTTTTTAAATGTCGGATGGAAAACTTACCCCTTTAAAAATGCGCCGAGAGAAATTCTGTCAATGAAGGAGAGACACCTCTGGAAGCTCAAAGCCTTAAACATTGATACAAGCAGTGCAGAATTATCTGTAATTTATGACGAAGAAGATACAAACCGTATAAAGAAATTGCTTAAAGAAGCCGGCATAGACGAAAGGAATAGGTATATATGCATATCCACGGGCGCTAAGAGCCATATAAAAAGATGGCCGAAGGATAGATTCTTAGAATTATGCGAGACTTTAACAAGTAAACTAGGAATCCCCATTGTGTTGATAGGCGACGAGAGGGACAAGGAGATTACCGGAGAAATTACCCGAGAAATTACTTCGAAGGCAAGATGCAGAATATCGGATTTTGCCGGGCGAACAACACTGACTGAGCTTGCCGCACTTCTTAAAAGCTCTTCACTTCTTATAACAAATGATAGCGCTCCTATGCATATTGCAGGCGCTGTGAATATACCTGTCATAGCTATCTTCGGCCCCACAGACCCCTTAAAATACGGTCCGGCTTCCAAAAAATCAGCGGTTATCCGAAAAGACCTTAAGTGTTCACCCTGCGAGGTCGCGCTATGCAAATTTAACCACGAGTGTATGCAACTGATAGAGACAGATGAGGTATTTAATAAAGCCAAATCTATATTGGAAGATGCTGGATAAATCAAGGATAAAGAGGATATTGGTAGTAAGGACAGACAGGATAGGGGATGTAGTGCTGTCAACGCCCGTCTTAAGAGCGCTTAGGGAAAATTTTAAGGATAGCTTTATAGCCCTTATGGTAAGCCCTAAGACAAAGGATTTGGTAATTGGCAACCCATATCTGGATGAGGTCATAGTATTTGATAAGGATAACCTGCACAAAGGCATATTATCGTCTATCCGGTTTGCCCTTTATCTAAAGCGAAAGAAAATAGACACGGTATTGATACTCCATCCCACAAACAGGGTTAATATCATAACATATCTGGCTGGTATACCCGTAAGGGTAGGTTTTGACAGAAAGTGCGGATTTTTGCTGACTGATAGAATACCGGATGAAAAATACCTGGGTGCAAAACATGAGATGGAATATAGCCTGGATGTATTAAGGCATATAGGGCTGGAGATTAACGAATCCTCTAAAGCACTTTTTGTTCCGATAAAAGAAAAGGATACGGAGAGTATAGAGAAATTCTTCTCAGCAAATAAAATAGAAAAATCCGACACCCTCATAGGCATACACCCGGGAGCGAGTTGCCCCTCAAAGAGATGGATGACAGAGCGTTTTGCAAAGCTCGCCGATACATTGATAAAGGATTTTAAGGTAAAGGTTGTCATAGTTACCGGAAGAGAGGATACGGAAATAGGAAAGACGGTGGCAAACCTTATGCAGAATAAACCTGTTACAGCGCTCGGAAACCTTACGCTGGGGGAACTTACCTGCCTTATAAAACGCTTAAGGATATTCATATCAAATGACTCAGGCCCTGTCCATATTGCAACTGCAGTGGGAACGCCTGTTATATCCATATTCGGCAGAAATCAGAAGGGCTTAAGCCCGGACAGATGGAGGCCCTTAGGTAAAGAGGACATCTACCTGCATAAGGAAGTGGGCTGTGAGGTTTGCCTTGCCCATAACTGTAATATAGGTTTTAAATGCCTTGAAGCAATAAGCGTTCAAGAGGTTTTAAATGCAGTCAAAAAACTTTCAAAGCATATTAGTAGTTAATCCATACGGCATAGGGGACTGCCTTTTTACCACCCCCGTTATCCGCGCCTTAAAGGAAAATTTTCCAAAGGCAAAAATAGGCCTCCTTTTGGGCTCAAGGACAAGGGAGATATTCGAGTATAACCCGGATGTAGATTCAATAACCGTCTTTGATAAGGGAAGCTTCGACAGGTTAAACTTCAAGGATAAAATTGGGGTATTGTCCGGCCTATTCAAGAGACTGAAAAATAAAAGGTATGATTTAATGATAGATTTATCCAATGCGCCCGAATATGGATTTTTCGGAAAATTCTTTTTGAAGATACCGGAGAGGGTTGGATTTGATTATAGAAAAAGAGGAAGATTTCTTACAAAGAAAATCCCTTTAAAGGGTTTTGAGGGAAAGCATATAGTAGAGTTCTACCTCGGCCTTTTGAGGTTGCTTAAGATACCGATAGGAGATAAGCATTTACATTTTTATCTGCCGGAGCCTATGGATGAATGGGCTAAGGAATTTTTGGCTAAGCATAATATAAAAGAGGCAGATACTATTATAGGCATAGTTCCAGGCGGAGGAGAAAGCTGGGGAAAAGGCTCTATTCTTAAGCACTGGCCGAGAGAATATTTCACTTTAACTTCCAGACTAATTCTTGAGAAATTAGGCGCAAGGCTCTTACTCTTCGGCTCAGTCAGCGAGGCCCAAATTTGTAAAGAGATATCGGATTCTTTGGATGGCCGGGCGGTTGATACGTCCGGAAAATTGAGCATATGCGAATTGGCCAGCCTGTTTAAAAAATGCAGCCTTATTATATGCAATGACGGGGGACCCTTACATATCGCAAAGAGCCAGAATGTGAACACCATATCAATATTTGGCCCGGTGGATAGCGTAGTTTACGGCCCATTCCCAAAGACTGATAGGGATATAGTTTTAGAGGGGGCGCTAAATTGCAGGCCCTGCTACAAAAATTTTAAAATGACGGACTGCAGGACAAAGGAATGCCTCAAATCAATATCGCCCGAGAGGGTGTTTGAAGAGGTGAAATCCCTTATCGGAATAAATGGGAAAAAGGGCAGGCCAGAGGGCAGCGGTTTGGCTTCCACTTAGCCAAAGCCACATTTTGATGGATATCCGCGGACACGTAAATGTCCACTGAATCGAAATGGCCACTATTTAGTGGACATTTAGGGCCGTTGCGCCCAAAGAAAATGGTTGACAAAACGGTAATTTTGACGTATATTTTGTCTTGTAACGCACAATAATGATGAATTTTAAGCAATAGGAGTGAATATAATGGATAAAAATGAGATCCGGTCAATACTTAAAGATTGGAATGAGTGGGAAGACCAGCAAGACATTGGCACCGTCAGGAGTACCTATCTGGATAGATTGGAATCCCTTATTACGGGGTCTAATCAGGTAATAACTATAACAGGGCCAAGAAGAGCAGGCAAATCATATCTCATGCGCCAGATGGCAAGGAGGCTTTCTGATAAAGGCGTAAGGAAAGAAAATATTCTTTTTGTTAATTTTGAAGACCCGCGGTTTGCATCTCTTGATACCAAAGTACTTGCTCAAGTTTACGATGTTTATAAGGGATTTTACTCTCCTACCGATACGCCGTACATTTTTCTTGATGAGATTCAAGAGGTAGCGGGATGGGAAAAATGGGTTCGCACTATGCACGAGCTAAGAAAGGCGAAAATTATAGTTTCCGGATCGAATGCTCAACTGTTAAGCCGGGAATTAGGGACGCTTCTTACCGGAAGACATATAGACCTTACCGTATTCCCGCTATCGTTCGCCGAGTATTTAACGTTTAACAAGATGGAAGTAAACAATGCTTTTGGTGTTGTTGGCAAAACGGCAGAGATAGACGGACTTCTTCACAAATACATAGAAGCGGGTTCTTTCCCGGAGGTGGCCTTATCAGTAAAGAAAACGGAGGTTTTGCTAAATTACTTTGATGACCTTCTGACGAAGGATCTTCTAAAAAGATTTCGTGTCAGAAAAGCTCCGGCAATGAAAGCGCTGATCAAGTATTATCTTAGCAATGCCGCGAATCTTGTATCATTTACGTCAGCCGGGAAATTTCTACAGGCCAATCCTCACACGATTGAGCGGTTTTCTGGATATTTTGAGGATATCTATCTTATTTTCTTGCTTAAAAGGTTTTCTTATAAGGTAAAAGAGCAGGAAAAAAGCCCGCGTAAAATCTACGGCATAGATGCAGGATTATGCAATTCACTCGGATTCAGATTTTCTGAAAATATCGGAAGACTGGCGGAGAATATCGTTTTTCTGGCTTTAAAGCGAAAACAAATACTTGATCCCCAAGTAGAGCTTTTTTACTGGAAGGATGCTCAGCATCGCGAAGTCGATTTCGTTATTAAGCACGGATTGGATGTAACGAGATTGATTCAGGTCTGCTGGAATATGGAGGATGCGAAGACAAAGAATCGGGAATTGCGCAGTCTCCAGAAAGCCATGAAAGAATTAGACGTGGCTACGGCCACAATAATTACCGAGGGCACGGAAGGGGAAAAAAAACTGAACGGTTTTACGGTTAAAACCATACCTCTCTGGAAATGGCTTTTGGCTGAAGAAGGCGCAATCGGTTCATAGGGGCTAAGAAGGCTCGCCGAGGCGGACAGCCAGAGATGTTAAGGAGATAGAGGAGTGGAAAAGGAAGCAGGGAAAAGTAAAGTCAACGAAAAAACGGCCGGTCGCGAGCAGAGTCGAGGGAGAGATTTTGTAAGGATGAGATAAATAAGTGGTTGAGAAATGAATGGATTGTAAAGCGACTTATCGGGAGTTGGCCATGAAGAAAGTAAAATTGAAAGAAAAAGGCAGGTATGATAGTTTATACTTGCCATAAAATAAAAACGAGCGCGCCCTGCAGGCTTGAAGCGTCCAAGCTATGGCCCACCATACGGAGGGGAACACTTGGAACAACCTACAGCGGTCTTACCGCTCAATTGTAAAATACCTTACGATAGGCATTTTGTCAAGTGAAAAATAAATTCAAACAAACAGAAACCTGTGGTGAATCCTTCGACTTGGTTCGACTTCGCTCACCACAAGTCGCTCAGGATAAACTCCGTCGAGGGATAAAAAACTGGCCGGAGAATGAAAGGCCAAGAGAGAAACTTTTAAAATAAAAAGGGGTCTGGCCCCATTTTTTTCCGACAACAGCCACACAGGGCTGGCGAAAGGGGAATTATTGGTGTGAGTTTTTCATGAAGAGTATTAAAAACATGGACTCAACAAAGCAAGAAAAACAAGTTATCTCAAAAAAAAGAGTTACAGACCATGGCGAAGTTTATACTGGCAAGCGGGAAGTAAATGCCATGCTTGATTTGGTGAAGCAGGAAACAGAGAGGATAGAATCTCGGTTTCTGGAACCAGCCTGCGGAACGGGCAATTTTTTGGCTGAGGTACTGGAGCGGAAATTGCTCGTCGTTGAATCACGGTACAGCAAGAGTCAATTGGAATACGAACGATATGCGGTTCTTGCCGTGTCCAGCATCTATGGTATAGATATTCTGCAAGATAATGTCGTGGAATGCCGCAAGCGACTCTTTGACATCTTTGACCGGAAATACACCAGCCTTTTCAAAGAGGCGGTGAAAGAAGAATGCCAGGATGTGGTCAAATACATCCTTGAAAAAAATATTATCTGGGGCAATGCGCTCGATCTAAAAACGGTGGGTAAGAATACTCAACCGATCGTTTTTTCCGAATGGTCTCCCGTCAACGGAAGCATGTTTAAGCGCCGGGATTTTACTTTTCATGGATTGCTTAACCACGCAGCGATAAAAGAACTGCCGTTATTCTCAGATCTTGGAGACGATGTTTTTATCCCTAAACCCGTGAAAGAGTATCCGTTAGTTAATTTTCTGAGGGTCGCCGATGCAGAAAAGTAATAATTACAACCCCGATGTCTTGACCTGTCTGGCTAATCTAAGCAGCGATGAGGTTTTTACTCCGCCACAATTGGCTAATCAGATATTGGATTTACTGCCAAAGGAGATGTGGAGCGATAAAAATGCGCGATTTCTCGACCCAGTTTGTAAATCAGGTGTATTTTTGCGAGAAATTGCTAAACGATTGGATGTGGGCATGGAAAAAGAAATTCCGGGTAAGAAGAAAAGGATCAACCACATTTTCAAGAACCAGCTTTTTGGCATAGCCATAACTGAGCTAACGGCTCTGTTTTCTCGCAGATCGGTCTACTGCTCGAAAAAGGCCAATGGAAAGTATTCCGTTTGTGAGTCGTTTAATGATTTGCAAGGCAACATACTCTTCACGCGTATCGAGCATACTTGGGAAAACGGTCGGTGCTTATTTTGCGGAGCCAGTCGGGAAGTGTATAATCGTGGAGGCGATTTGGAAACCCATGCATATAAGTTTATTCATACCGAAAAACCTGAGGAGGTATTTAATATGAAATTTGATGTGATTATTGGAAATCCACCTTATCAATTAAGCGACGCAGGCGCACAAGTAAGCGCAATGCCACTTTATCATAAGTTTGTGCAGCAGGCAAAAAAATTAAATCCCCGTTTTCTTACTATGATTATACCTTCAAGATGGTTTGTAGGGGGTAAGGGACTAGATGAGTTCAGAGCTGAAATGCTAAATGATTCAAGAATCAGAAAATTAATTGATTATCCCGCCTCATCTGATTGCTTTCCGGGTGTTCAAGTTAAGGGCGGGGTTTGTTATTTCTTATGGGATAGAGATAACAAAGGTTTATGCGAAGTAAAAACAATTAGAGGCAAAGATATATCTGTAATAGAGAGGTCATTATTGGAAGAGGGAAATGATTCTTTTATTAGGTATAATGAAGCAATCCCAATATTAAAAAAAGTAATGGCTTTTCATGAACCAACATTTGATGAGCATGTTAGTCCTCGGCGGCCATTTGGCTTTACTACGGATTTTAAAGAATTCAAGAAAGCTCCCTTCAAAGATGGGGTAAAAATATATGCCAATAAACAAACAGGATATATAAAAAGAACTGAAATTAAGCAGAACATAGAATGGGTTGATAAATGTAAAGTTTTCATAACAAAAGGATATGGAGCCGGAGAAGATTTTCCACATCAAATAATTAATAGGCCAATTTTAGGAACGCCTGGTACTTGTTGTACCGAAACATATCTTGTTGTTGGGCCATTTTCATCTAAAAAAATCACGTTGAATGTAGTAAGTTATATTCGAACCAAATTTTTTAGATTCCTTGTGCTTTTAAACAAGGTAACTCAAGATGCTACCAGCAAAGTATACGATTTTGTACCCATACAAAAATTTAATGAGTCATGGACAGATGAAAAGCTATATAAAAAATATGGCTTATCAAAGAATGAAGTCGTTTTCATAGAATCAATGATTCGCCCAATGGAGTTAGGTAATGAGTAAGGAGTTTTTCCCCCAGCGGCCTGATTCTAAGCCAACTATTTACGCATACGAGGATACCAATCCTCAGTATAAAGGCGTACTAAAAATTGGCTATACTACCGTAGATGTTCAGGCGCGGGTGGCGCAACAATATCCTACAGCTCGTCCCGGTAAACTTCCGTATAAGATCATTCTCGAAGAGTCTGCCATGCGAAATGATGGCAGAGTATTTACTGACCGGGAGGTCCACTGCTTTTTGAGAAGCAAAAAAATAAAAAACCCCAAAGGCGAGTGGTATGAGTGTTCAGTTAAAGAAGTTAGGGCGGCAGTTATTGCCATCAGAACCGGACAGATGAGCGAGGAAAATCGTTCTCTTGATTTCAAAATGCGGCCTGAACAGATAGCGGCTGTAGAAAAAGCCGCAGCCTACTTTAAGAGCTTTAAAAAGGAAAGTCCGGAGAAACCACCCCACTTCCTATGGAATGCGAAAATGCGCTTTGGCAAGACTTTTGCTGCCTACCAGCTTGCGAAGAAGATGGGCTGGCGAAGGGTATTAGTATTAACTTTTAAGCCAGCGGTTCAGAGTGCCTGGGAAGAGGATTTGAAAAGCCACATCGATTTCAACGATTGGCAATTTATTTCCCCTGGAGGAAAATCTTTTGGGCAAATATCTAAGAAGCGTCCGTTCGTTTGTTTTGGCTCTTTCCAGGATTACTTGGGGAAAAACAGAAGCACAGGTGGCATCAAGACCAAAAATGAGTGGGTTCATGTTATCGACTGGGATTGTGTCATTCTAGATGAGTATCATTATGGAGCGTGGCGCGAAAAGGCTAAAGATCTATTTGAAGCAGAGGACAAAAAAGAAATTGAGTTCGGCGAGGGTGTAGGCATTGAGGATTTCGATGAAGAGATCATGCCGATCACAACAAGCACCTATCTTTATCTTTCCGGTACGCCGTTTAGGGCCATAGCCTCAGGAGAGTTTATTGAAGAACAGATCTTCAACTGGACCTACTCTGACGAACAACGATCCAAGCAGGAATGGAAAGGTAAAGATAATCCTTATACATCGCTGCCCCGTATGGTTCTGCTGACCTATCAATTGCCGGACTCAATCCGCGAAATCGCCATGCAGGGAGAGTTCAACGAGTTCGATTTGAATGTTTTCTTTTCAGCTGATGGAACCAAAGAGAAGGCGAAATTCAAATATCAGGATGAAGTGCAAAAGTGGCTAGACTTAATAAGGGGAGCATTTTTGGAAACTACTATTGATAATCTCAAATTGGGCGCCAAGAAACCACCTATGCCATTTTCTGATACGCGCCTATTGAATGTTTTATCGCATACTTTATGGTTTTTGCCCAGCGTAGCTTCCTGTTATGCCATGCGCAACCTTATTGAACAGAAACAGAACAAGTTTTACCATGATTATCGCGTCATAGTAGCTGCTGGAAGCAGTGCCGGAATCGGCGTAGAAGCATTACCGCCTGTGCAGGAGGCAATGGGTGATCCCCTAGCTACAAAGACGATTACTCTTTCGTGTGGAAAACTGACAACTGGGGTTACGGTTAGGCCCTGGACAGGTATCCTTATACTTCGTAATTCATCAAGCCCTGAGACATATTTTCAAGCCGCATTTCGTGTGCAGAACCCTTGGACTATCAAAAATCCCGATAGCATAACGCCAAATCAAGAGCAGATTATTAAGGAAGAGTGTTATGTTTTTGATTTTGCTCCTGACAGAGCCCTAAAACAAATCGCCGAGTATAGCTGTCGTTTAAATGTCAATGAAACAAACCCCGAGAAAAAGGTTGAAGAGTTTATCAGATTTTTACCCGTGCTTGCATATGATGGAAGTTCTATGAAACAAATTGATGCCGCTGGTATTCTTGATATGGCCATGAGCGGAACGACCGCAACCTTGCTTGCACGTCGCTGGGAAAGCGCATTGCTTGTGAATGTGGATAATGGTACTTTGCAGCGCCTGATGAGTAATAAGGCTGCTATGGATGCACTTATGAGCATTGAAGGATTTCGTAATCTGAATCAGGATATAGAAACCATTATTAACAAGTCGGAGGCCGTGAAAAAAGCAAAGAAAGAAGCCAACGACAAAGAGCTGTCTGCCAAAAAGAAGAAGGAGCTTTCCGAGGAGGAAAAGGAATACAAGAGTCTGCGTAAGCAGATTCAGGAAAAACTCATCAAATTCGCCACTCGGGTGCCGGTTTTCATGTATTTGACTGATTACCGGGAGCGGTGCCTCAAGGATGTGATCACGCAACTTGAGCCGGGGCTGTTCAAGAAGGTAACTGGTTTGACCGTGAAAGATTTTGAATTACTCGTCAGCCTTGGGGTATTCAACAGCGCATTGATGAATGACGCAGTCTATAAATTCAAACGGTATGAGGATTCCAGCCTAGTATATATTGGCGTAAATAAGCATGAGGGCGAAGGCGTTGGTCTTTATGATACTGTTTTAAGCGCGAAAGACTATAGTGCTACATTTGAAAATGTAGCAAAATAGGCAAGTAATCAGGATGTTTAGTAAGAGCTACAATAAAAATGTTAACATTCTCACCTTTTAAAAAATTTTTGGCCGCCGCAATATAAAAAGGACTTTTTTATTAATGTTACATAGAAACGACACGGTTTAGTTAAAAAGGTTGGATTAAACCAAGAAGAGATATCGAAATTATCCAGTTTTTACAGAAAGCGATCTGGATAAAATTAAAGCATGGCTTGGTGATTTAAGAAAGGGATAGAAACATGAAGATGATTGGATTTAGGTGTTCGAATTCTGATTATACTTACGCCGTTATAGAAATTACTGAAGATGGCGCAAAAATTGATGATGCTAAAACTGTTCCTTTCCCAAAAAATTTTTGCCATGCTGATATATTAAAATGGCTTTATTTAGAAATTGAGCGCTTACTCAAAGATAATAAACCTCGCGGTATTATGATAAAGCGATCCGAGGCAATGGCATCGAAAGGAAAGCCATTTATTACACGAGTTGAATGTGAAGCTATCATTTTTCTGTTAGCCAGCATGCTAAATATTAAATATGTGGCTGGGAAGACTAAGGCTACCATTTTGAAAGATTTAGGCTATAAAGGAAAAAGTAAATATTTTAAAACAGCGGTTGCCGATTTTTCCTTTGATGAAATTATAAGACCTTCAGACAAAATTATTGAAGCGGTTATGGTTGCTAAAAGTGGAATTAAGTTATGTCAGTAGGGTTTGACTGGAAAAAGAGATTAGGGAATGGTGCTTTCGGCGAAGTTTGGCTTGCTATTGACAGAGCATTAAATGTAGAAAGGGCAGTTAAAACAATTCTTCCGTCAAAAATTCCCGATAGTCAAAATTTTTTTAGGGAAGCTCAATTATTAAAGGAAGCCGAACATTATAATATTGTAAAAGTTCATGAAGCAGGTACTCTTGAAGACGATCGTATTTATGTCTCTATGGAATATTTAGGAAAGGGTAGCATTGAAGATGAATCAAAGGGAGGCTTTGTCCATCTAACCCGTGCAAAAAGAATAATTGTAGATGTATTGAGAGGTCTTGAATTCGCACATTCAAAAGGTATTATTCATAGGGATATTAAGCCAGCAAATATTCTGATAGGAAATAATGGTGAAGGGAAGTTATCGGATTTTGGGCTCGCAGTTAAAATGGAAAAAGATTTTTTTATGCCGTCGGCTCGGGAATATCTTTACATCATTCATTTCGCTCCGGAGATTTTTAAAACAAATAAATTTACAGTACTATCTGATCTATATGCAGTAGGTATTACATTTTATCGCTTGATAAATGGCGACAGCTATCTTCCGCCGCTTGATTTATTTGAGGCTAGGAAAAGAGGACAAAAAGGGGAAATTGTTGATCGCGGCAAATACCGTATTTTTATTCCCCAATCTATCAAACAATTTGTGCACAAAGCAATAGAGCCTAATCCAAATCGGCGTTATCAATCTGCAAACGAAATGCGGCGTGCATTGGAAAAGATCAATATTGAAAGGAATTGGGACGAAGCATTATTGGAAAACTATACAATTTGGACATCTTCGAAACAAAATAAAATATTGCGATTAACTTTAGCTGTAGATAACAACCGCAAACATTATATTATTTTTGAGAAAGGAACTACAAAGAATTCTTTAAGGAGAGTCTCTCAATTATGTAGCGGAAAACTATCTAAAAGAGTTGCGGAAAGAAAGTGCAGTTCTATTTTAAAAAAAATTGTATCAGGTAATTTAAGATGAAAAACAGCTTTGGAAAAAAGGGGACAGGGTGGGTTTTTTAATAGATAAACAAAGTACCCTCCGGGGCACCATTAAGGGTTAATTTTAGTCTTGGTAGCATAGGAGATTATATCGGAACGCCTAAATCAGATCCTTCGTCGCCACAATAAGTTATAAAACTAGCTCCTCAGGATCAAGAAAAATCTGCTTTAACCTTCTGCCCTGGGGGCAGATTTTTCTTGACACTACAACTAAATGGTTGTATAATTTAACTGGTAGCAAAGAGGAAATAGATGGCGCATTATACGTGTTTCTATTTTACAAGTGAATCCGGGAAGTCGCCAGTTGAAGAATTTATAGATTCTCTAAGCTACAAAACGCAGGCTAAATTCTTTTTTAAAAAAGGTTTATTAGAAGAATTTGGACAGAGGTTACCTTATCCACACGCCAGATATATCGGTGATGATATTTATGAGTTAAGATTTAAAGGTAAAGAAGGGGCAATAAGGGTGCTATATTTCTTCTGTTATAGGAATGAAATTATCTTTACCAATGGTTTTATTAAGAAATCAAACAAGACTCCCCAAAAAGAAAAGGAATTGGCAATTGAGAGAAGAAGATTATTTTTAAAAAGAAGGGGTGACTAATATGAAACAGGTAGATAAACACTTAGAAGAGAAGCTAAAAGACCCATATTTTAAAGAACTCTACGAATTAGAAGAGCAGAAATTAGATATTGTTAAACACATTATTGATTACCGTATTAAGAATAATCTCACCCAGGAGCAATTAGCCAAAAGGGCAGGGGTTAGTCAGCAGCATATATCTAAGATTGAAAACGGAGAGTTCAGCAATATCGTTACCCTTGAGAAAGTGCTGTTGTTCATCGGTTTTAAGGTAAAACTTGAGGTAGTGCCTTTAAGCAAAAGAATCAAAGAGCAAATCCTAAAGATGCAATCAGTGAAAATGCATCCTCAAACAGCCTAATCTCTAAGTTAAGAAATTTATTTTAGTAAATACGAACGATTCAAATAGGTTTATTCCTAGTAAATATTCCGTAGGGGAAAAATCAGGGGACACAATACTAATTGTCTTGACATAGATAGGCAAAATGCTAAAAGAAAGTTACTTGAGTTCATTGAGTTTATAGAGTTATTT
>CAZDNS010000042.1:0-13627 GCA_964506845.1 uncultured Planctomycetia bacterium
GATAAAAATCCGAATAACCCTTGTGCCGAAAAGGAGTTTGATGAGGTGAATAAGGCCTATAAGATACTCGCTGACTACTGCGTCGCCCTCGAGCAGACAAATCAACAAGACAAGCCCCCCTTTGACAGAGAAATATTTAGAGAGAATGCGATATTGGTGAGGGTGAGGGAGTGATGGTTCGTAAGTCCCTCGACTAACGCTCGGGATGTTCGAGGGAATAGTGAGCGAAGTCGAACTACGAATTGAGGGATAATATGGAAAAAGAAGGTAAATATATCTATTGTATTATTGGCACAAAGCAGGAAAGAGATTTTGGTCCTATTGGCATAGGTAGAAGAGGCGATGAGGTATTAACCATTAGTTACGATGATTTAAGTATGGTGATAAGTAACTCAGCCTTAGGTAAGCTGAAAGTTAGCCGGCAGAATTTGTTAGCTCATGAAAAAGTAATTGAAGAAGTGATGAAAGAGTTTGATAGCGTGCTTCCGGTTAGGTTTGGTACTATCGCCTCAAGCGCCGATGAGATAAGGAATCTATTGGATAGAAGATGCAGAGAATTTAAGACCGCATTAAGAGATATGGATCATAAAATAGAACTGGGTGTCAAAGGGCTCTGGAAAAATATGGATGTTATATTTAGCGAGGTTGTAACAGAAAATAAGGAGATTAAGAAGTTAAAAGAAAAGCTTCAAAACGATAAGAGCAAAAAGAACATCCAGGCAAAAATGGAAATAGGTAAGATGGTTGCGCAGGCACTGGAAAAGAAAAAAGAAAAAGAGGCAGCAAGAATTGTAGATACTTTAAGAAGAACCTCCGTTAATTATAAGCTTAACAAGGCCATAGGCGATGAGATGTTCTTAAATAGCGCTTTTTTAGTGGACAAAGGAAGGGAAAAAGAATTTGATAACATTATGGATGATTTAAGCGAGGAATATAAGAACAGGGTGAAGTTTATGTATGCAGGGCCTTTGCCTGTATTTAACTTTGTAAATATTGTCATTTATCCGGAGGAATGGGAGAAATAGTTAATGGTATCTCGGGCAGAATCAGAGAATACAACAGAGAAGACTACGAAAGAAGGTAAATATATTTATTGTATAATAGAGTTAAATGAACCTAAGACCTTTGGCCCATTAGGGATCGGCGGAAGAGGCGATGAATTATATTCCATTTGCTTTAATGATATTGCCGCGGTAGTGAGTAATTCACCGATTAAACAATACTCTATTGCTAGAGATAATCTAATTCCGCATGAACGCGCTATTGAAGAAGTGATGAAGACTTATACAGTCCTGCCAGTAAGATTTGCCACTATTGCCGAAGATGAGGAAAAGGTAAAAGCGATATTAGAAAGAGATTATGATAAGTTTTTATATTTACTGAAAGATATTGACGGGAAAAAAGAACTGGGTCTAAAAGCAATATTTAAAGAAGATATTTATAACTATATTTTAGAGGAATACCAGGATATAAAAGCGCTGAAAGAAAAACTCCAAAAACTGCCTCCCGATAAGACATATTACGAGCGTATGGAGATAGGCAAGATGGTTGAACTCGCTTTAGAAAAAGAGAGAGATATTTATAAAGAGGATATCTTAAATAATTTATCACCTTTGGCAGTAGAGGCTAAAATTAACAATCCCTATGGCGAAAGAATGATTATTAACGCTGCTTTTTTGGTGGAAAACAATAAAGAAGGAGAGTTTGACCAAAAGATTCAGGAGCTTGATGCGAAATATGGCGATAAAGTAAGATTTAAATATGTAGGCACACTCCCGCCATTTAATTTTGTTAATTTGGTAATTAACACTTCGACAAACCCTGAGCAAGTGAAACGAGTCGAAGGATCGCTCAGTGTCAATGGTGTCCTTCGACAGGCTCAGGATGCTGAGCAGAGTCGAAGCAAGCGCAAATCTAACCATTGAGACAGGAAAGTATTAGTCCCTTCCTTATAAGATATAGGAAGGACTATCCTTGAAGGATTAGAATGTTTTTGATTGATGATATATTCCTTTCCCCCCTAAAACTTGTAGTTTGGTTAGGCAAAAAGATTGACGATATAGTAGAAAGGGAACTTTCTGACGAAGGGCTTATAAAAGAAAAACTTATGCAATTGCAACTTCGCTTTGAGATGGATGAGATTAGCGAGGAGGAGTATAACAGGCAGGAAAAAGAACTCTTAGAGCGATTGGAAGCTATTAGAAAAGCGAAAGAAGAGATCTGAATTTGTCCCTCGCTTAAACAAGCTAAAATTCTCTGCGACAATTTTAGCTTAAGCTTCGGGATTAATTCGTCCGCCATAGATTTATGGCGGACTCATTAAAGGAGGTATAGAAATGGCTAATGTAGAAGAGGCGAAAAAAGCAGTAAGTGAATTTTTGAAGAAGACACTTAATGCAAAAGATGTAAAGGTTATTAAGGTCACAAGTATTGGCGATGGCTGGGAAACTGAAGCGGAGGTCTACGAAGAAAGCTCTTTTATAAAATCATTGGGGCTTCCTACCAGGGTGCAGGATAGGAATTTCTACGGGGTTAAACTAAATAACAACTTAGAAGTAGAATCATATGAACGTACAGGCGGATCTGCTAAATCAGAATGATTTTGCCAGAGGTAGCAATATGAAATCACAAGACAAAGGTCTTATCCTAAAGGATAGACCTTCCTATCATTTAAAGAAGGGTTTTATCTATTTATATTGCGTTACAGGCCAAACACCACAGTTAAAAGAAATTTGGGATTTGACCAAAAGTATTTATTTTATTTACCATAGCGGTCTTTATGCTATAGTGAGCGAAGTTTCCTATGATGAATTTTCCGAAGAGAATCTAAAGAAAAATTTAGCCAATTTAGAATGGATTAAACAAAGGGCAAGCTTCCATGAGAAGATAATAGAAGGGATTATGAAATATACCTGCGTAGTTCCTTTTAAGTTTGCTACTTTGTTTAATTCCGAAGGTAGTTTAAAATTAATGCTTAAAAAACATACTGAGATTTTTAAAAAGAACTTAAATAATTTAATGGATAAAGAGGAATGGGGCATTAAGATTTACTGTAATATGGGGAGGTTAAAGGAAATTCTTTCCCATGAAGATAAGGAGATTTTAAAGATAGACAAAGAAGTTGATGCCTCCTCCCCAGGCAAAGCCTTTATTTTAAAGAAGAAAAAAGAAGATTTGATAAAGGATATATTAAATAAAAGAATCCGTGAATATACAAAGGCATGTTTTGAGCGGCTGAAGAGACAAGTTTTAGAAAGCAAAATTAATAAATTACTACCAAAAGAGGTAACCGAAAGAAAAGAGGATATGGTTTTAAACTCTGTTTTTTTAGTTAATAAACATAGGGTGAATACTCTTATTAGTATAGTAGAAGCTTTTAAAACACAGTATAAAGATAAAGGATTATTGTTTGAATATACCGGCCCCTGGCCACCTTATAATTTCTGTAAGTGAAGCCACAACTTATGGAGCGAACAGAGTGAGCGAACATAAGTTGTATGGCCAAACTTATCCCGACGAATGTGTAAAAATTTTAGAATAAAATTTTTACACCGTATATGAATCGGGACAGCCTGAGGAGTGCCAATGGATAATCCGATTAAAACGTTACAGGATAAAGACAGTTACTTAGACCTTCAGAAGCAGAAGCAGGTTACACTCTTAGAAGTTCTGGATAGAGTTTTGGATAAAGGCATAGTTATATCCGGGGATTTAGTTATTTCTCTGGCAGAAATTGACCTTATATACGTAGGTCTGAAGGTTTTGGTCAGTTCAGTAGAAACTATGGAACGCCTAAGAGGTGCACCATTTGCCAGCCCAATGCAGGAGCCGACTTAATAGTAATAGGCTCCGTTAGAAACTAATATTTTCTAACGGGGAGAGGCGGAGGTTATAACGGGGTGAAGATATATACTTACGGTATAATAGATTCTAATGCTAAGATAAGCGACTGCATCACTGGCTTAGAAGATGTAAGTATCTATAATATCCCTTATCGCGATATCGGCGTAGTTGTAAGCCGTCTCTCCGAACAGATTCAGAATATAACCAAAGAGCATATTTTAAAGCACGAAGAGGTTGTAGAAAGGCTGATGGAAGATTTTACAGTTCTGCCGGGCAGATTTCTTACAGTTTTTAATAAAGAAGAGGATATCTTTTTGATGATGAAGGAATATTATAGCGATTTTAGAGAAAATTTAGATAGACTGTGTAACAAGGTAGAGTTTGGGATAAAAATTATCTGGCCAGGCAACACGATAAAAAACCGTATAATTGATGCGTATAAAAAAAATAATACTCTCGCCACAAAAATTGGCGAATCTGCCAAGAATTCTGGAGAAAACGTAGCTACGCCGGATAATTCATCGGTAAAAAGTTTTGTAAAGGAAAAATTTGAAAAATATAATATAGACAAAGAATTTGAAGAAGAGGCGGGTAGGTGTATTATGCTTATTGACAATTTTTTTACTAGATTTGTCATTGAGAAGAAACTGGAAAAGTTGAAGACTAATAATCTTCTCTTAAATGCATCTTATCTAATTGAAAAAGAAAAACAAATAGATTTTAAAGAAGCATTTGAGCACCTAAGGAGCACCCCCGGTGACCTTAAATTTCTCATGAGCGGTCCCTGGCCACCTTATAATTTTATTCAAATGAAGACGCAATTTATGGAACATGGTGAACATAAATTGCTGTCTGAATTTGTCCCCCCTTCATTCTTTCAGAATGAAAGAAGGGGGATTAATTCGCACAATAACTTATGTCGGAGTAGATAAAAAATTATTACTCCATAAGTTATGTGCTCATTGAAAAAATATACATATATTTAATAGAAAATCTATACACCAAAACTCAAGCACCTGAGGGCACGGTATGACAATGAATAAAACAGTCCAGACAGATTCTCCTCAAGACTTTATCGAAGAGATAGGCAAAATTCAGGGCGCTCTTCCTAAAAGAATTGACGCCAATCCAAAGAATGTAGAAAAAGGTTTGGCAAAATTAGTCCTTACGTTAATAGAATTAATTAGAAAACTTTTAGAAAAACAGGCAATGCGAAGAATAGATGCAGGCTCTCTTTCGGAGGAAGAGATTGAACGGGTTGGCCAAACCCTGATGAAATTAGAAAATAAAATGCAGGAACTAAAAGAGATTTTTGGGCTTAAAGATGAAGAGCTAAATATAAATCTGGGTCCTTTGGGGGATTTAATGTAAATGAGACCTAAGGCCGAATTTATCCTGTGGTTCGACTTCGTCCCTCGACTTTCGCTCGGGATCCTGAGCGAGTAAAACGAGTCGAAGGGCTCACCATCCCGAGTAAAATCGAGGGAAGCGTGGCGAGGGATCTCGGCAAGGAGTAGTTATGCCTGAAGAGGAATCTAAGATAAACTGCTCAACATTTCAAAAGCATGAACCAGCAATAAAAAAACTAACCGATAAAATCAATACAGCAGAGGACCCAAAAGAGAAGATAAAATATGCCGAAGAATTGCTTAAAGAGGTTAACATTATTCTGCCGTGTACTGGGTACAAAGAAGAAGATATATATTGCTGGAATTGTCATACCATAGCAAACTTGCGTAAGGCAACAGCAGAATTAATTATTAAAACTAAAAAATTAACATAGGAGGACGGTGATGATAAGTTTCTTTTTTATAATTGCAATAGCAAGCGGATTCTTCGGGGTTTTACTCCTTCTTGCCCCGAAACTTTATTCTTCTGTCGCAAAAAGTCTGACCAAGACAGTTACAACAATTGATGATGTAAGCTTCAGGTATAAAATTCTAATTGGAATACTTCTTATTATAGTTAGTATTTCAATGTTTTATGTCATATATCTTCATAAACAACTTGGATAGATTAATAATGGTGTAATATAGTGTCTTTAATTTTATAGAGTAAAAAGGGGGTAGGCTTATGGAAGAACAAAAAATGATTCATCCCATACAAGCAACCAATTTCGCCGATATTTTAGAGAGGGTGCTGGATAAAGGTATTGTTATTGCAGGAGATATAAGGATTCAGCTCGCAGACATTGACCTTCTTAACATCAAGATAAGATTATTAGTTGCCTCTGTGGATAAGGCAATGCAGATGGGGATAAACTGGTGGCAGCAGGATTCTTACTTGTCTACAAAAGCAAAACAAACCGAGATAGAGAAAGAAAATACCGCACTAAAAAAGAGATTACAACGTTTAGGAGCAAGGGCTAAATAAAAGAATGCGCATATGAGAACTTTGTTTTACGTTCCTATTATACACACAAGCGCAGACCTCGGCTCTTTGGCAAAAGATGTAGCGAAAAGAGGCAGAGAGAATTTGGGTGAGAAATTCTGGAGGGAACACGAAAAAACGGTTCTTGGTTTCTGGGACGCAATTATAGAATATTTTGATTCTATTGAAGTATCTGGCGTTAAGATATATCAAGACGGTATGGTAGGAGAGGCAGAGGTAGGTGAAAAGATAGTTGAGGAGGGCGTAAAATCAGGCAGTAAGAATTACGAATTAGTTTCAAAACTTCTTAAAAGAGGCGCTGTCTTAGTTAAAACAGAAGATTTTAATCTTGTTAAAAAAGAACTCGATAAACTCCGTAAGATAACCCAGGCTAAGAACCTAAGGGAAAAAATAATCGGTTTTATTAAATATAAATTAACCAAAGATATTCTTTTAAATAAAAGAGATAAATTCATTGCAAAAAGGATAGCCGAAACCTTATATTCTGATGAAAAAGGCATTCTTTTTATCGGAGCCTATCATAATGTCAATAATAAACTTCCCAAGGATATTTTAATTAAGGAGATAAAAAGCATTGAGAGGGTTCGAGAATATCATAAACTACTCTCCTTTTACAATAAAAATAAAGAACGCCTTGAAAGGTTAAGTAAATATCTCATTTCAAAAGTAGAAAATGTGACAGCGGCGATATTGTAGCAAAAAGGTTAAGAAAAGTTATTAAGATGTATAAATGTATGGGGAAAAAGATGCAGGGTGAGAAAATTATCCCTTGTGCAATAGGTAAGGTAAAAGAAGGCAATTTTTATATACCCGATTGCCTAGATTATGAACCACGGATTAATATTCCTACAAAAGTCGGGATGGATGAAGTTCTTATTGGCTGGCATTGCCGAAATTGTAAGAATCTCGAAAGCTCTTAAAAATGGAATTTGAATATCAGGGTATTAAATGTAATAAATTTTGGAATTCCATAGAGGTTATTAAGAAGATAGAAGTTAAAATAAAAGATGCAAAAAGCACCAAAGAAGGTCAGTATTATGCCCAAGATATTTTACTTGAGGTTGAGAGTTTATTTTCGTGCTCAGATTATAATGCTGGAAATCTCGATTGCTTAAGTTGCCATTCTATCTCACAAAGATATATCCAAGAAAATAAATATTTAGCTAAGCGATAAAGAAGAAAAACATCGTTCATAAATAAAAAATAATAGAATTCGATTCCCCCACCCTTGGAGTATCAATCTAAAAATATAAAGGCATAGACTTATCAAAGAGGAAATTAGCAGATTATGGAAGAGATTAGACCCAAAATATGCCTCATATGTGCTGACTCGAATTCAGTTTTTGAGGACTTGAATAAAAAGATAAACGATGCCAAAGATATAAAAGAAAAAGCAAGCCTTGCCCAATCCCTTTTAAATAAAGCTAATCAGCTTATCGAACAGCATAAGAATAAGAACTTACCCTGCGTTAGTATCTTAAAACTTCGCAAACAAACTGCCGAAGTTGTTATAAAAGCTCAAAAATTGTTATAGCCATTGATGTCAGTGCTTGGAGATAAAAAGATAATCTGCATAAGTTGCGGAAAAGAATTTATCTTTACTGCTGGTGAACAGGAATTTTATAAAGATAAGGGTTTTACTGCCCAGCCAAAGAGATGTAAATCTTGTAGAAACCTTAAGAGATGGAAAGGAAGGAAAGACTCTAACACTTTACCAAGGCGGTTGTATGATATTATCTGTTCAAAATGTGGTAGACACGCAAAAATTCCTTTCAGACTCTACGATAGAAAAGTGGTTTATTGCCCAGATTGTTATAAACCAAAAGGCATAGAACATAGTATGCCTGTAGAAGATAGGTAAGGTTCAAGAAACAATGAAATGTTGTGAAGAGTGCCAGGAATATTTAATATGCCAAATCAGAAAGAGAGCCCGGTTTGATGAATATGAGGAAGAAGAGTGCTGCGATATATGTGATGACTATATAGAGTGTAAGAGAATGTCCAAAATGAAGTTCGAATAAATTATAAAAACCTATCCAATACCCCGAACGGCAGAATTCCATAGCCTTGGCCATGGGGTTCCCGCCAGTCCAGCAACTCACCACCCAACGCACCCAAGATGACATCAACCGCTTCCTAAAACTCCTCGCCTATGTCTCCAAAGCTATTTCTTCCGGTATATTCTACCCGAATGAGAATTACTTCTGTGGGATTTGCGGGTACAAGGAGTTGTGTAAGAAGTGGTAAAAAATTACTTGCCTATGTTATTATCCTTGTGGTATATAACTAACAGTATAGTGCTATGTTTGAAGGGGTAAATCTGCCACTTTTCCACTAAAGGCGGATCAGCTTCAGGCTGAAAAATAATTAAAACCTTCGGACACGGCTCATCAGCCACGTTCGGAGGTTTTTTTGTTTTAATCTTAGGTATACTATTGTGTTAACGAAAACTATAGGTTTAAAGTGTTTATATACATATTTACCTTTGGAAGACCGTTGGTTACAGTGACTCGGGATGGGGCTTGAGATTTTAAAGAGGATAAATGGCTGGAAAAACAAGGATAAGTTTGAAGAAATAAAAATTTGGAAATAAGGTAGTTATAATCCACAGGGATAGTCCTTTCTAATCCACGGGGATAGACCTTCCTAACCCTTAATGGAAGGGTCTAATTCATATAGAGGGAGGGACTAACGTAAATATATTTAACGATAAGCCGCATCTTAAAAATGCGGTTTTTTATTTTTAGAGAGGAGGTGTCTAGTGGGAATTAGCGTAACGCCGGAAGGCAGATTAATACTTACATTCGAATGTGAAGTCAATCTTCTTGAATTCAATCCAAAATACCCAAAGCATCCCGAGAATTTCGGTGAAAGGATTAGAAAGAAACGCATGGATTTGGGCTTAACAATGAAAGAGATTGCCAGAAGATTAGGCGTTTCAGAAACAACCGTATATAATTGGGAAATAAAGAATATTAGACCTTATAGGAGGACGGGAGAGAAGCTTAAAGCTATTCTTGATTTAAAGGAATAAATTCCTATCCAAACTTCTATACTGTATAGCCTCTGAGAGGTGCTCTAATTCTATGTCAAGGGAAGAGGCTAAATCCGCTATTGTGCGGCTTACCTTAAGGATTCTATCGTATGCCCTCGCAGAAAGACCCAGCTCATTTATAGCCATTTTCAGGAAATCCTTTGAATCAGTATCCAGCTGGCAATACTTCCTGATATGCTTCTGGCTCATTTCGCTGTTTGAAGAAGTTTTTTCATCTTTAAACCTTTCGGACTGGATTTTACGTGCCTTATTTACCCTTTTTCTTATTTCAGAGGAGGATTCTGAGACTGAATCCTGGGATAGTTCCTTGTAGGGGACAGACGGAACTTCGATGTGGATATCAATCCTGTCCAAGAGAGGCCCGGAGATTTTTGTCCGATAGCGCTGAATCTGATTCGAATTACAGCGGCAGGCGCGCCTTGTATCGGTAAAGTAGCCACAGGGGCAGGGATTCATAGCGCAGACAAACATAAACCTGGAGGGAAAAGAGATAGATTTTGCCGCTCTTGCTATATAAACTGTTCCGTCTTCCAGGGGTTGCCTTAAGACCTCCAGGGCATCTCTGTGAAATTCGGGAAGTTCATCCAGAAATAATACGCCGTTATGAGCAAGGCTTATCTCGCCTGGTTTTGGGAAAGAGCCTCCGCCGATCAAGGCTATGTTGCTTATGGTATGATGCGGCGCCCTGAACGGCCTTACGGCAACAAGGGGGTCTTTAGCTGATAAAATGCCGCTAACAGAGTGTATCTTTGTAACCTCAATTGCCTCATGGATACTCATATCAGGCATTATAGTAGGGATTCTTTTTGCAAGCATGGTCTTTCCGCTGCCGGGAGGCCCTATCATCAGCAGATTATGTGATCCGCTTACCGCCACCTCTATAGAGCGTTTTGCCAGATACTGGCCCTTTACATCCTGGAAATCGAGCTCATAACGCGATTCCCTTTCGAAGATTTCTTTTAAGTCCACCCTGCAGGGAATTATTTTCGAACCGCCATTTATAAAATCGACCGCTTCCTTCAGTGTTTTTACGTCGAATACATTTACCCTGTCGGCTATCGCAGCCTCTTTTGCGTTTTGATGCGGACAGATGAGGTTAGATAAACCGTTATTTAGCGAACTGGCTATGGATAACATTCCCTTTATAGGCCTTATAGAACCATCCAGGGCTAACTCGCCTACAATCGAATAATTTTTTAGGTTGTCCTTATTCAGTTGCCCGTATGCGCCTAAGATGCCGAGCGCTATGGGCAGGTCAAAAGCGGTCCCTTCCTTCTTGGTATCAGCAGGGGCTAAATTTACGGTGAGTTTTCGGACAGGGAATGAAAAGCCGCTGTTTTTTATGGCGGATTTTATCCGGTCTTTACTTTCCTTAACAGCCGCGTCTGGCAGGCCCACGATTGTAGTTCCGGGAAGCCCACCCGATATGTCTATTTCTATCTCTATAGGGTAGGCATCTATTCCGAGGTTCGCACAGGAGAATACTTTTGCTAACATATGGCTTGCTTTTTCGGTAATTCTATATTATATTAATCAAAAGCGCAATCTTTTAATTTTTAGAAATAGTTAACAAATGGCACAGGTTTTAATAGAAATATCAAAAAACAGTATTCTATGGTCAGCGGTTATCTCCTGGATAATCGCTCAAACCCTAAAGGTAATAATAGGGATAATAACGGAAAAGAGGTTCAATTTTAAATGGTTTGTAGGCACCGGCGGAATGCCCAGTTCCCACGTGGCAGGCGTATCTGCGCTGGCGACTTCCACAGGGCTGAATTTCGGGTTTGATTCGCCCATATTTGCAGTAGCCGCAATTTTTACCTTTATTATAATGTTTGACGCGCAGGGCGTCCGAAGGGCGAGCGGGAAGCAGGCAGAGATATTAAACCGGATTATGGAGGATATATATCTGAAAAGGGAGGTAAGGGAAGACAAGCTGAAAGAGTTGATAGGGCACACTCCTGTTCAGGTGCTCGCGGGTTGTGCATTAGGAATTTTAATCTCAATAGTATTTAACCAATATATCTCATAATACGATGAACCCCGTTAGACCTTTTAATAAATATAGTGTTACATTTTATCTAAATTCTCTATCCCGTTGCCAGAGGACCATGGCCTATGGCCATGGGTGAATGGTGGTTCGGGACGTCGCCCCACGAGGGGCGTAAAAGTTTTAGGGGACCACGTGCATGCACGTGGGGCTCCAGTGGCATTTGGTCTCTTATGGGATAAATCTAAAAGGAGGTCTAACGGGGTGAAGAAAAATTCACTTACTATATTTGTAATAGTTGGAATTATATGTTTGGTGATAGGAGCAGTATTCTTAAAGGCAAATATAGGCAAAAAAGGCGTCCTGGTATCGCAGGTTACAGAGGCGGACGTTGCATTTAAGGAGGCGAATGCCTATTTTTCAAAAGGCAATCTTAGTGACGCGGAGACTGCCTACAAAGGTATTATAAAGGACTTTCCAAATTCTAAAAGAGAAGTCGATTCTTTCTATATGCTGGGTTTGTTGTATGAAAGAAAGGGCCAGTTACTGGACGCAAAGGAATACCTTTCAAAATTTCTAATAAACCGCCCCGAGGTGCCGCACTCTTCCCAGATACAGAAAAAAATATGGGAATTGAATATGCGGGTTTTGTTTTCGCCAAGCCTCACGCCCGACAGCTTCCTTTACGAAGTGAAATTCGGCGACACCCTGAATAGTATCGCAAAGAAATTTAATACCAATACCGAGTTAATTATGAAAACAAATAACCTGGCAAACGCAAATATAAAAACAGGGATGAAGCTCAAGGTCCAAAATTCTAAATTTTCGGTTTCAGTGGATAAATCAGAGAACATGCTTACTCTTAAGTCAAATGATGAGATACTAAAAATTTACAGCGTAGCCACCGGCAGCAATAACTCCACTCCTACTGGAACCTTCAAGATTGTAAATAAGCTCACAAACCCACCGTGGTATACGGAAAAAGGCATAATCCCTCCGCAGAGCCCGGAAAATATCCTGGGCACAAGGTGGCTTGGACTTTCAAGCGCCGGCTACGGAATACACGGCACAACAGACCCAAAGACCATAGGTAGCCAGTGCACCTTAGGCTGTGTCAGGATGCTGAATGAAGAAGTGGAAGAACTTTATTCTATTGTGCCCATAGGGACAGAAGTTACGATTACGGATTAGAAAATCCTGATATTATGAATGGTGCCAGATTAGATTTTGAAAAACCAATCGTTGAGTTAGAGAGAAAAATCCAGGAGCTGAAGAGTTTTACCTCGGGCGAGCGTATGGATTTTTCAAGCGAGATAAGAAAGCTTGAGGATAAGCTGGAAAGGGTAAAAAAAGAAGTATATGGCAACCTCAATGCCTGGCAAAAAGTTCAGATAGCCCGTCACCCCCAGAGACCCTACTCCCTTGATTATATATCTATGATAATGAGCGATTTTATAGAACTCCACGGCGACAGGCTCTTCGGCGACGACAAGGCGTTGATAGGTGGATTTGCGATGATAGAAAACAAAAGGATTATGTTTATAGGACACCAGAAGGGAAGGGATACAAAGGAAAATCTAATGAGAAATTTTGGCTGCGCCAATCCGGAGGGTTATAGAAAAGCCCTCCGACTTATGAGGCTGGCTGAAAAATTCGATATCCCGATACTGAATTTTATTGACACGCCCGGCGCTTATCCGGGCGTGGGTGCGGAAGAGCGCGGCCAGGCGCATGCCATAGCGTTAAATCTCAAAGAAATGGGAGGCATAAGGGTTCCTATAATCGTGGTAATAATCGGAGAAGGCGGTAGTGGAGGAGCCCTGGGGATAGGCGTAGGAGACAGGATATGCATACTGGAAAATGCCTATTATTCTGTCATATCTCCGGAGGGTTGCGCCGCTATTTTATGGAAGGATAGTTCTAAGGCGCCAGAGGCCGCCGAGGAACTGAAACTTACGGCGGATAAACTGTTAACTCTTGGCGTGGTGGATGAAATTATACCGGAGGCAGTCGGCGGAGCACACCGCGACCCGCAAAAAACAGCTGTTGCGCTAAAAGAAACTCTATTAAAATACCTGAAGGAGTTAAGCAATATTTCCAAGGAGAAACTTATTAGTCTTAGATACGAAAGATTTAGAAAAATAGGAGTGATCCAGAAGAGGTAATAGGCCGTCACAAAACTCGTTCTTTTTAAATTCAAAAATTAAATATCAAAATGCAAAATGACAATGCAAAATGCAAAAATAGACAAAAATTATAAGAAATTTACTCTCTTTTTTAAGAAATGTTCTTTATTTTGAATTTTAATCTGTCATTTTGATTTTTACACTTTGATTTTTGATTTCAGG
>CAZDNS010000043.1:0-13607 GCA_964506845.1 uncultured Planctomycetia bacterium
AAAAATGCGAAGAGCTCGCCAAAGAACTCGGAGTGGAGTTTAGGAAAAGGCACCTTAATATAGTAGGCTGAGGTTAAGGTTGAGGTTGAGAAATTCTTAACCTTAGCCTAATCCTACAAGGATAGACCTTCCTAATCCTTTTAAGGAAGGGTCTAAACCTTAACCTTTTATTAGAATTAGATTATGTCTAAATTGCTTGAATTCATAAAAAGAGAAAGGCTTTATGTCATTGTTTTATTATTTCTTATTTCAATTCAGATACTTTTTGCCTATGGAGAAAGAAAGGTTAAACCAAAGACGCCCCCGGAGGCTAAGTCCTCCACATTAAGCCTCCTTGAGGAGGACCTAAAACTCAGGGAAAAATTAATGGACAGCATAGCGAAGGGGAAAAATACCTTTGCGACAACAGTTTTATTCTGTTTTATAATCGGGGCTATCTTAGGGTTTATATGCGGCCTTGCCCTGCTTTTATTTTTTCTGATAAGAAGCCTTTCCGGCATAACACTGATAAAGCCGATTACAGAAAGGCAGACTGTAAACTGGGGGATTATGGATGTGCTTAAGATTTCTATTTTGTTTCTATTTCTCGGATATGCCCTTCATATAGCCGAGGCTTTTTATATATGGCTATTTGCCATAAAGAAATTCGACGCAAATCTTTTCGCCCTCATAAATACCGCATTTATCGATATCGCAGGGCTATTTTTAATAATATATTTTGTTTCGGTGAAGCATAGACAAAGACTTATCTCTCTCGGGCTTACCCTTAAGAATTTTGCCAGAGAAATACGGGTCGGACTGCTTGGCTATATAGCATTTATTCCCATTCTCATATCGATATTTATTATAGTGATTGTGATTGTCCATATTACAAATTATAAACCTCAACCCCAACCTATCTTTGAGATATTTTTTGAAGAAAAAAGGACAAATGTCCTGACAAGCCTTATTATACTTATTTCAATTATAGGGCCGATAACCGAGGAGATGTTTTTCAGAGGACTTGCATATAGCGCCCTGAAGAGAAGGCTTGGAGCAGTTTTTGCCGGTTTGGTTAGTGCCAGCGTATTTGCCCTTTTGCACGCCAATATAGTTGGTTTTTTTCCGATACTGGGCCTGGGGCTTTTACTTACGTATCTATATGAGAAGTCAGGTTCACTTATTCCCTCCATAACCGTGCATATGCTCCATAACTCGATATTGACTATTTTTATGCTGGCGATAAAGGAACTTACGGGAATGCTATAATGAAATCAAAAGTCTCAATAGTTAGATGTAAAAGTTATGATAAAGATTTGCTTTTTGAAGCACTAAATAAAGGCATCTCTCTTATAGGAGGAGTAGAGACTATTGTTAAGGAAAATTCAGGAGTTCTCATAAAGCCAAATCTTCTTTCCGCAAGAAAACCAGATGAGGCGGTTACCACCCACCCTGAGTTTATAAGGGCTATAATAAAGGTGCTTAAAAAAAGAAACTGCAAAATCTCCCTTGGCGACAGCCCCTCTGGCTATGGAAGCAACCTCGTCGAGAAAATCTATGAGGTAACCGGCATGCAGTCTGTTTGCAGACAGGAAGGCATAAATCTTATAAAATTTGACGAAGCCGTAATGATAGATGGTATACCGGTAGCAAAAAGCATTCTTGAATCAGACCTGGTTATCTCGGTGCCGAAGTTTAAAACGCACAATATAACGGTTTTAACAGGCGCCATAAAAAATATGTTCGGCGCAGTAACCGGCCTAACGAAGGTTGAGTTTCACAAAAGATTTCCGAGTCCCGCGGAATTTTCAAGATTTATAGCAAGGGTATTTTCTCTTACCAAACCGGGGCTTTCCATAGCGGACGGAATAATTGCTATGGAGGGCGAAGGCCCATCCGGCGGAAGGCCAAGGAACCTGGGGGTTGTAGTTATAGGGTGCGATGCCGTGAGCGTTGATGCAGTGCTTGCCCATATAGCGAATATACCTGTCAAGGAGATAACCACCATAGTTGAAGCAAATAGACTTGGACTTGGCGAATCAGATATTTCTAATATTGAAGTACTGGGAGAAGACTTAAAAGAAATAGCGGTTAAGGATTTTAGGCTCCCGTGTATTTCTGTTTTGATGAAATTGCCAAGGCCTGTTGCCAAGGGTATCGCAAGATTCATAACCTTTAAACCGCACATAGATAAAAGACAATGCACAATGTGTAATATATGCGTAAAGAGTTGCCCTGTAAGCACGATAAAAGAAAGAAAAGGTCATCTAAAGATTTATTACGATAAATGCATAAATTGTATGTGTTGTTTTGAAGTTTGCACCTTTGGTGCAGTCAAGATAAAAAAGAGTCTTTTGGTAAAGATATTTTCAATTGTGAAATCCTAAAAAGGAGAGTTTAAAACTATGAGTTTTGAAACAATTAAATGGCAAAATGGATATATAAAACTTATAGACCAGACAAAACTGCCTGAAAAATTAGCGTACCTGAAATGTAGGGATATAAAAAGCCTTCACCATGCCATAAAGATGCTGAAGGTAAGGGGAGCGCCTGCCATAGGAATAGCAGCTGCGCTGGGCGTGTATTTAGGGGTTAAGGATTTTAAGGGAAATACCTCTGGTTTTAGAAAATGCCTAAAGGATACGGTTGATTATATCGGCTCTTCAAGGCCCACTGCGGTTAACCTGTTCTGGGCATTAAAAAGGATGCAGAGGGTATTCGAAGAGAACAAAGATAAGGGTATAGAAAGGATAAAAAAATTACTCTTTAGAGAAGCAATGGCTATTATAGGAGAGGATAAGCTCACCTGCAGAAAGATGGCTACGTTTGGCGCAGCCTTGATAGAAAATAATGACAGCATACTCACCCACTGTAATGCAGGCAGCCTTGCCACATTTGATTACGGGACTGCGCTCGGTGTATTATATAAGGCAAAGGAACAGAAGAAACGCTTCAGGGTATTTTTAGATGAGACAAGGCCGCTTCTTCAGGGCAGCCGCTTGACCGCATGGGAACTCTTGAGGCATAAAATAGATGCAACCCTTATATGCGACAATATGGCGGCAGATGTAATGAAAAGAGGTCTTGTGAATAAGGTATTTGTGGGTGCAGACCGGATAACCGCTAACGGCGATGTGGCAAATAAGGTAGGCACATATTCGGTAGCCTGCTTAGCCAGAGCGCATAAGATACCGTTTTACGTAGTTGCCCCCATATCTACATTCGATATGGATTTAAAAAGCGGCGAGGATATACCCATTGAGTTTAGAAAATCTGATGAGCTTATCTGGATAAAAGGCATCCAGATAGCCCCAAGGGACATAAAGACATATAACCCTGCCTTTGACGTAACGCCGCATCAATTTGTAACTGCCATAATAACGGATATAGGCATTTTTAAACCGCCGTATGAAAAGAGCCTTTTGAGGCTTAAGAAATTATAGGAATGCGTAAGATATCCCGGATAGGAGAATTCGGTCTTATAGAAAGAATAAGAAAATCCATCCATTACAAGGATAAAAATGTGATATGCGGCATAGGAGACGATGCAGCAGTCCTGAAATACACCGCGGATAAGCACCTGCTTTTCTGCTCGGATATGCTCGTTGAGGATGTGCATTTTAGACTTAAAAAGGCATCTGCTTTTTGGATTGGCTGGAAGGCGCTGGCTGTAAACCTTAGCGATATAGCCGCAATGGCAGGTCTTCCAAAATTTTGCACGGTTTCACTGGGCCTGCCAAGAAACCTGCCGGTTAAGTTTTTAGATGAATTTTACAGAGGGCTTGGTTCTATAGCAGAGAGGTTTTCCGTTTCCGTTGTGGGTGGAGATACAAACCGTTCCAGCAAATTTGTAGTGGATGTGGCGCTTATCGGAGAGGTGGAAAAGCATAGGCTTGTACTGCGCTCAGGCGCAAAGGAAGGCGATATATTATTCGTTACGGGGAAATTAGGAGGCTCTATATATGGAAGGCATCTTAATTTTATACCGAGGGTAAATGAGGCAAGGACGCTTGTAGAAAATTTCAAGATAAACTCAATGATAGATATATCAGACGGTCTGTCTTCGGATTTGCACCATATCGCAGAAGAAAGCAATGTAGGAGCAGTAATATATGAAGAACTCCTCTCGCTTTCTAAAAATTGTAAAGGCATAAACGATGCCCTTTTCGATGGAGAGGATTTTGAACTTTTGTTTACTCTGCCTCCCAAAGAGGCTACCAGGCTTATTAAACAGAGCCATAAACTTTTTAAAATCAACGTTTCCAGAATAGGTTATGTTGACAAGAAACGCTGTGGTTTAAAAATTGTGAATAAAGATAATATTAAAATGCCGCTTAAGAAGAGGGGTTTTGAGCACTTTTAGAATGATGGGTTTTGAGATTATAAGCACTTCAAGCAAGGAGACGATATCAATTGCTAAGAAATTAGGTATCCTGCTTGGCAAGGGCGAAATCTTGGCGTTGGTTGGCGAGCTTGGCAGCGGAAAAACCACCTTTATAAAAGGTCTGGGCTTAGCAGCTGGCGCAAAGAACTGCCTCGATATAAACAGCCCGACGTTTGTATTAATAAAAGAGTATGCGTTTAGAATACCGCTATATCATATAGATGCTTACAGGATAAAAAATCCGCTTGAAATGGAGATGGCGGGATTTGACGAGTATTTAGCTTTAGATAGAGGGATTGTTGCAATTGAATGGGCAGATAGGCTTATGAGTATCCTCCCGGGAAGCTATTTAAAGATTGAATTTGAGCATGTCTTGAAAAATAAAAGGCTCTTAAGGTTCAGCGCATCAAAAAATAGCCGCTACCAGATTATATTGAAGAAATTATATAAACAAATTAGGCCTTCTAAAACCTTATGCTGATTTTAAAAGAAAAAAATCTGTTCAGGTTAATTTTATTTTTTTCATGTATTCTGATTGTGTTGTATCTTGCGTATCTTCAGTTTCTATGGCCTACCTTTTACGACGCCGACAGTTATTACCATACAGCAATTTCAAATTTTCTGAAGAATTCAGGGCCCCGCTATGAATTTTCCTGGAATCAGTTCTCCACCTTTAAGGATTTTTTTTCAGACAATGATTTTCTCTTCCATGTTCTTATTGCGCCTTTTTTATACTTTTTTGATAATATAGTAACAGCAGGCAAATATGCAGTTTTATTCTTTAACCTCATATTTATTCTCTTATATGTATTTATTTTAAGAAGATACCTGCCTGATTGGCTGGCTTCAATTTTTCTATTCTTACCTTTTCTCTCCACCTTTTTTTCTTTCCACCTCTTGCTCTTAAGGGGGGCTATCGCAGGTAATATCCTGATGATTTTAGGCATATACTTTTTAATAAACAAAAAGTGGATAAGGTTGTTTATTTTGTCCCTGATATATCCTCTTACGCACCTCTCTTTTATTGCTATTGTAGTTTTTGCTTTAGGTTGCGAGCTTATCCGGTATGCGCTAAAAAGGGAATTCTTTCCGAGGAATATTTACGCCGCAATATTGGGGACTTTAATAGGCTGCCTGATTCATCCCAATTTTCCAAATAATTTTGTCTCCTTTCATTTAAATGTTGTTTTGGCTGCTTTTCATATCATTAAGAATTCCACTCTGATGAACTTAGCAGAGCTTTCTTCTTCTTCCGCAAGGTTTGTATTCCTTAATAATTTCGCCCTCTTTCTCACCCTCAATGTGATTATTTATACGATGTTTCTCGGAAGGGCAAGGGCGGGTTTTCCTACTATGGTGTGGTGGGTATGCGCAAGCGTATATATCGTTATGGCATTTTTTTGCGATAGATTCTGGTATAATGCAAACCTCTTATTCTATATCTTTGCCGCCTCGTATCTAAGCGACTGGAAAAACCAAACAGACGCGCGCAGGTTTATGAATGCAATCTGCAGGATTTTTTTTGTTTACGCGCTGATAATTATTCTGGTTCTGCCTTACTGCCTAAAGGTATTAACAGATAGTATCCAGGGCTATGCCAGGATGAATACCCACTACGAAGATGTTGCCAGATGGATGAACAGGAATATCCCGGATAAAGAACTTATCTTTCATGCCTATTCAAGCGATTCATCCTATTTTATATGCCTTAATCCGAAGAATAGGTATATAGTTTCCTGCGACCCTATATATATGTACCACCGCTATCCCAGAGAGTTCGGGGTATATAAGGGTTTAACAGAGGGAATGGTAGATAATCCTAGAGGAGCTTTAAGAGAGGTATTCAGGGTAACCTATGGCTATACCAGGAATAACAACCCCCTTTATCGGCAGATAAAAAAAAATCCGCCTGATTTTAAAATTCTTTACGAGGATGAATTTGGAATTGTTTTTAAAATTATATGAGGGGTCGGGGAGTTTTTTGTGTTTTTAGACCCCTCATCCTGAGGAGTAAAGCGACGAAGGATCTAATAGATCCTTGTGGCAGGATGTAATATTAATATGAGACTTTTGGCAATAGATACCTCAAGCGATTTTATGGGGCTGGCTGTAATAGAGGAGGCTGTTATTAAGGCCAGTTTGATAAACAAACTTGACAGGACTCATGGCTCTGTCCTGATTCCCAGGATTGAGGAGGTTTTAAATCTTTCGGGTTTTTCCCTCGAGGCGCTTGATGGATTTGTGCTGGATATAGGGCC
The DNA here is from genome assembly GCA_964506845.1 of uncultured Planctomycetia bacterium. Taxonomy (GTDB): domain Bacteria; phylum Omnitrophota; class Gorgyraeia; order VGKN01; family VGKN01; genus CAZDNS01. The sequence goes on from CAZDNS010000043.1 coordinate 6,622, forward strand.
GGGTTCTTTCACAGGTTTAAGGATAGGCGTTGCCACGGTTAAGGGATTTCTATGCGCCTCTAATCCCACAGGGATAGACCTTCCTACACCTCTTAAGGAAGGGTCTAATCCCGCCACCAGAGTTCCATGGCGGATCGGGACGTCGCCCCAAGATGGGCGCGGTAAGTTTAGGTCCCGCGGGTTAAGACCCATCCTCCAGAGGTATCAGGATGGTCTATCCCGCTGGATTAACACGCGGGGCTCCAGTAATAAGGGTATAAAGTTAATAAAGAGCCCAGAGGTCGTTGCTAGTAATCTGGGCTATTCGACGTTGGACGTGTGCACTATACTTGATGCCAAAAAGAATAATTTTTATTTTTGCCTTTTTAGGCTGATAAACGGAATCCCGAAACAGAAAGCCCCCCATCAGCTTCTTAAGGCAGAAGAACTGGTAAAGAAAATTAAAAGACCCACAGTGTTTTTGGGAGACGGCATCCCGGCTATCAGGGATTTAGCGAAAAAAAGATTAGGCAGCCTCGCAGAATTTAGCCAAGAGGAATTATGGTATCCCAGGCCCGACAAACTGGCGCTTCTTGGATACAGAAAGATAAAAGAGGAAGGGTTTGATAAAGAAGCGGATTTATCGCCGTTTTATATTTATCCGAAGGAATGCACGATAACTATTCCGAATAAATATAGGGTTAATTTAAAATAAAGGTTGAGGTTTAGGTTAAGGCTAAGAATTTAATTTTCTCAATCTCAGCCTTAACCTGAATCTATCACTCATAACCATTCTTTGTAGCGTGGCTTTTTTAAATTTAATAAATGACACAGCATAATTTTAAAAAAATTCCAAGTTTAAGGCATACCTGGGCAGAGATTGACCTCTCTGCATTAAAATACAATTTTGATAAAGCAAGAGAACTTGCAGGAGAAAATACTAAGATTCTTGTCGCGGTTAAAGCGGATGCATACGGTCACGGGGTTTTGGAAGTTTCGAGGGTATTGGTTAATCTTGGGGTGAATTACCTGGGGGTGGCGACAACTGATGAGGCTGTTACCCTGAGACATTCGGGTATAAAAATACCCATTCTGCTATTCAGCGCAATTCTAAGAAAAGAAGCGCTCGCTATAGTAAAATATGGCATTACCCAGACAGTCCCAAGTTTAGAAGTAGCGGAGTTTCTTTCTGTTTGCGCAAGGCGTTTAGGGAAAAAGATAAAGATTCATGCGAAGATAGATACCGGTATGGGAAGGCTTGGCGTATGGCATAAGGAGGCAGTCTATTTTATAAAGAATATAAAGAGGTATAAGAATTTGGAATTAGAAGGAATATATACGCATCTTCCAAGCGCTGATGAAAAAAACAGGTATTTCACAGAGCATCAGTTATTTTGTTTCAATGAGTTGATAAAAAATTTAGAAAGATCAGGCATTTTTATTCCCCTAAGGCATGCGGCAAATAGCATGGGGCTTTTAAGGTTCAAGTCCTCGTATTTAAACCTTGTACGCCCCGGCCTTATGATATATGGGCTTTATCCAGGTTCAAAGACAACAAGGTCGATAGAGTTAAAACCCGCCTTAAGTTTTAAGACGCGTATTGTATATATAAAAGAAGTTCCAAAGGGCAGGAGTATAAGTTATGGCAGGACGTATATGACAGATAAAAAATCGAAGATAGCGACTCTACCCGTAGGTTATGCTGATGGTTATCCCCGTTTCTTGTCAAACAGGGCGTATGTTCTCCTAAAGGAAAAGAAGGCACCTGTTGTCGGAAGGATTTGTATGGATCAGACTATGATAGATATCAGTGGTATTAACAAAGTCAGAATAGGAGACGAGGTGGTTTTAATAGGAAGGCAGGGAAAAGAAACAGTAACCGCAGAGCAACTCGCGGATATAGGAAATACCATATCGTATGAAATTATTTGCGGGATATCTAAAAGAGTGCCAAGGAGTTATAAAAATGAGTAGTCGGGGAGTTTTCTTCGTATGTTCGACTACTCATCCTGAGGTCGTCCAAAGGATGACCGAAGGATCTCATAGCGAGATTCTTCCTCTTCACTTCGTTCAGAGTCAGAATGAGGGGTCGGAGAAACATATAGAAAACACCCCGACACCTCAAATAATTATTGATTAAGATTATAATTATGTTATAATGCAAAACTGGGTAATTATATGCATAAAAGGAAAAAGACCGCATTTTCATTTGTTGAGGTGATTATAGCAGCAATAATAGTGAATATCGCTATTCTGGGTTGTTTTGGCGCTTTTTTTTACGGCAAGGCAAAGGTGCAGAGCACCAAGAAGCAGATATCGGCTTTAAATTTTGCGCAGGAAGAAATAGAGCGGCTTATGTCTCTTAAATATGACGATACAGAATTATATCTACCTCCGGGCCAAGGCGCAACAGGAAATTATAATACCAACACGCTTCCAACCGGTGGAGAAACAGGGGAACTAAGGGATTACTGGAGCGGGACAAGGACATATCAGGTGTCGTGGGGGCCAAACGACTATGGTAGTGCGCAACGATATAAAATAATAACAATTACAGTGGAGTGGACAGAGCCGAGTATATAAAGATAAATGACAAACGCAAGATGCAGGAAATAGTAATTAGGAATTATGGAATTAGTAAATTTTAGTAGAAAACAAAGAACGGGGTTTACACTTCTGGAGCTTTTGATAGCCTCAAGCCTCGTTATTATTATTATCCTTTCCGAAACTGCGGTTTATGTGGCTGCGGTAAAGACTATGAGGCAATCTCTGTACAGGTCTGCTACGCAAAATGATGTAAATATCGCCTTATATCATATGTCAAAGGCATTACGACAGGGATATAATCTTACGGTTGTAAGCAGTAGCCAGATAAGGGTAAGCATAGATGACCCTACCTCTACCCCGACTCAGATACAAAATCATACTAATGCTGTAACAAGTGAATACAACGTTACTTCTAACGAGCTTAGATATATATCAAATATTAGCAATCCCTCGACTTATATCGTTCTTGCGAAAGGGGTCCAGACTTTCTCTAACTCCTCTTCCGGCAGGACCCTCTCAGTGACCTTAAAGTGTACTTCAAACGACCAATCATTTACCGCACAGGAAAAGATGAGCTTAAGATGTATGGCAGCAGGGTCGCCGTAATAGTTAGTCCCGAATGAAGATACCTTCTGTGGCTTAACTTCGGGATCCCGAAGTGTCTCTTCGTAGTGACACTTCATTCGGGATAACTTGTAAAAAGATTTAAATGAATATTGCAAAAAATAAAAGAGGTTTTGTATTATTAATCTCAGTGATACTGCTTTTCATAACCAGCGCGGTTGGCGCAGCGGGTCTTCTGCTTATGGTAGGGCACTACCAGACAACAAAGGTTCAGATAGACCGTCTTAAGGCATATTATCGCGCTGAAGCAGGCTTAATTCACAAGATGTGGAGGATGCGTAATGGAGATACAACAGCAACAGAAACTATTTCAGTAGTGAGCTCTAACGACGTAACTATTAAACATCTATATAGAACAGCATACGGCGATTACGGAATATGGGCGGAAACCAGTTATTAAAAATTGAATAATTTTACATTTTTAGTTTTACATTTTACACTTTAAAAATATATGGCTGAGATAGGCTTATATATCGGTCCAAGAGCGGTAGATGTGATAGAAATAACCAGGACAGTCGCTGGCCCCAAGGTTACTAACTTCGGAAGAATGGATTTATATACCGTACCAAAGGCTGCCGGATCCAGGCCCATTGCCCCATTATTGTCCCCCCAGGAGCGTGTCGTAACCACTATAAAATCCCTCTTAAAGGAAAAAAAGATAAGAGCAAAAGAAGTGGTTTCGGCATTACCGGAAGAGGCTGTGACCGTCAGATTTTTTGAGATGCCCAGGCTTCCCCAGAGGGAATGGGAGACCGCTGTTAGATTTGAGGCAAAAAAATATATACCCTTTAAGATGGAGGAGATTGTCTCGGATTTCCAGGTTATCGAAAATAGACTGGACCCCAAAAAGATGAGCGTTATATTCGTTGCTGCAAAAAGAGAGGCTTTAAACAACCAGATGTTCCTTTTGACGCAGGCGGGCCTGGTGCCTCAGGCTATAGATATAATTCCCTTTTCCCTTAAACGGTTATTTCAATTTACGAAAGAAATTGCTGATGAAAAACAGACAGCCATTATAATTAATATTAACCAGAACGCAGGCTTCATAAATATTCTTAAAGAGGGAGCTCCCTGCTTGATACGGGATATCTCTTTGACGCAAGATAGCAAGGAAGCCTTGTATGAAAGTCTGATGGGAGAATTGAGACTTTCCATAGGATACTTCGAAAGGCAGTTTCCAAACGCGACCATAGGTAGTTTGCTAATATGCGGAGAGGGAGATTTTGAGGGCTGGGATGTTTCAATATCAAATGAACTCAAGATACCGGTAAAGATAAGCAGTCCCTTTAAGGCAATAAGGGGAGCTGAGAATATCGCAGGCGGATTTGAGATTGCTATGGGTTTAGCCTTGAAGAATTTTCAAAAGACAGGCACCCACCAGATAAATCTGATAGCAAACGTAGTCGCCTTAAGACAACAGCAGAAATTCTACGCAAAGATTATTGTGGCAGAGGCAGTTTTTGCGGTTTTGCTTTTGTCATTCCTGCAGAACGCAATGCTGGCAAGAGTTAAAAAGGTTAAGTCGGAATTGCTGAAGCTTGAGGAAGAGGGAAGTAAATTTTCTGAGGACCTGCTTTCAATGTCGGTTCCGGACCTTGAAGGAAAAAAAGAGGAAATACAGAAAAGACTCGGCATATTCAAAACCTTTGTGCTGGACAGGGTATACTGGACATTCAAATTCAGGGACATCGCCAAGATGCTTCCGGACGAGGTATGGCTTACCGATGTCTCTCTGGATGAAAAGGTTCAGGAGGGTGGCATTTTAAGGTTCCTTATGATAGAGGGTATTTCCTGGGTAAAGGACAAACAAGCCGCCAAGATAAACGAAATGGGGCTTATAAATACCTATCTTACCAATATCAAAAATAATCAGGAGTTATTAAACGGATTTACGCGGATAGAGGGCATTAATATTGAAAAGTATAAAATAGGTTATGCAGACGCAACAAAATTTAAAATAGTGTTTTCAAACAAGCGGTAGGTTGACTATGGAACTGGGTTTTGACTTAAGAAAACTTGGATTAGATAAATTAGGCTTAGACCAGCTCAGGTCTAAATTAAAATTAGACCAGAATACCACCTTGGTTATGAGCATCGTTATTTTTATAATTGTATTTTTTGTATGGAAACAGTTTATTTTCAGGATTGAGAAGATAGAGTCGGATAAATTAAACCAGGAAATAAAAAGGGCTGAGTTTAGAAACGAGGTGGGAAGGCTAAAAGATGTCCTGACTTCGTATGAGACGAAGATACCGCGCATAAGCGACGTATCATGGCTTCTTGATAAAGTGGTGGAAATTGCCGATAGGGCGCACATAAGGTTGACCTTTTTTGAGCCTATGCAAAACGAGGCATACGACAGGTATACGAAGGTGGCGGTAAGGATAAGGGCATTTGCCACGTTTCACGAGCTCGGGATATTTATAGGTATGATTGAAAGCTCAAACAGATTTATCAGGATAGACGGCATAAAAGTGAAGAATGATATTAAGACAAATGTTGCCGAGGCAGAACTGGTGATAAGCGCGCTTGTTGCGAAGGAGAATAGATAATCTTATGGCGGAAGAGAAACCCCAGCAGAACAAGCAGATTCTAATCGTGATGGTTATGGCAGTTGGGTTGGTGGGGTTTTTATTCTTCAAAATGATAGGAGGCTCTAAGGGGCCAGCAGGCCCGGGCGATACGATGGAGATTGTCCCTAAGGCGGAGGATTTGGAAAGTTCGCAAGTGGGCTATACGCCGGAAGGCCTTAAGGACCCATTCAAATTACCGAGGGATATGTTCAAATCGCCTGATGAGGAAAACCCGGACCTTTTTGATGAAGATATGCCTAAAAGGATAACAGAGCTTCCGCCTATGACAATAAAAGGGGTTATCTTAAGCGATAGGCCTACTGTTATAATAGATGATAAGATAGTAAAACAAGGCGAGAGTGTATATGATGCCACTGTCACAGGTATTTCCAAGGAGAAGATAAATTTCGAATACAAGGGCGAGGATTTTGAGCTTTCGACCCCTATTATGGGGACAGAGGGATTTGGCTCTATCCCCGAACTTCCGGAACAGGAGAGTAATTTAGAGATTAATATAAACGGGAGCATTATTTTTAAGGAATATAAAAACGGCCCTATAGTAGTAATGGCCCGTACAGTGTCAATGAAAGACACAAAGGTTATTTTACCCTCTCCCGGGGCATTTAGAATAAGCGTTCCGGCTGATAGCGGAAATATATACCTAAGCGCAATGAATATTCAGGAGAATAAATCCCTTGCTCAGTTGCCATTCGGCTCTTATGTTAATAATCCGGTAAATGTGAGTAAAGAGGACATAGGTCCCATAGAGATAATTATGAAAGAATAGTCCGAGCGAAAAAACTTAAACCCAAAATTTGCATTGGAAATCAAAAGGATTTATAATTGAAGGGAATACTTAAGTTATGCTAATATCATTGGTAAGAGAAACTTCCAATGTAAATTTTGCTCATCGAGCAGCCCTAATTTTACAAAGACAATAAGGCGCCTAATTCGAAAGTGTAATCCCTAACAGATTGCCTGCTCTGAAGATAAAAACACTTTAGTAAAATTAGGGCTGGGTTAACCCAGCCTTTTCTTTAGAAAGGGCTGCCCTTGGGGCGAATTTTGCATGCGCTTTGCGCTAGCAAAATTCGGGTTGAAAATATCTCAGGATAATCTTATAATTGAGATTGTTGAAAAACCCAATAATCTTTGATTACAACGATAAAGGCACCGATTACAGAGATAGGGTCATCGTCGTTAATCGCTGTAATCGTTTTCTATAAATCGCTGATATCAAGAACGTTGATGACTTTTGCAACG
>CAZDNS010000044.1:0-13404 GCA_964506845.1 uncultured Planctomycetia bacterium
ATTTTGAATTTTAATCTGTCATTTTGATTTTTACACTTTGATTTTTGATTTCAGGCAGGAGGTAGAAAATAAAAGCTATTTTAAATTCTCTTACGGAAAAATAGTTTCGTGACAGCCACAAGAGGTAATTATACGAGGGAGGATCTGATATGGAAGCAAATAGAGATAAAAACAGTTCCCTCGCAATAGCGATTGTTTTTGGGATTGCTATAAGCGCGGTTGTTCTTATTAATCTCTACGCCAATACCCTTAAGAAAAAATCCCAGTATGTGGAAATAAGATTTGCCGCAATAAAAGCGCTGGAGAAATTTAAAGACGATTCTGTTGTGCCTGTTCTGAAAAAAGCCCTGACCGAGAAAAACCCAGTTCTAAGACTTGCCCTGCTAAATACAATTATTGCGCTCGGAGACGATTCGGTTATTCCACTTGTTTCCAAAGAGATAAACAATAAGAATAATCCTTTCAGGATTATCGCGGCAAATATTCTAAAGCAGGCGGGAATGCGCTACGATGCGCCAAGGTATCTTGCGCTTTTAAATTCAGAGAACCAGAAAGAGCGCATACTTGCAATAAGGATTTTAGGCGAATTGGGATATAAGGAAGCCCGGAGAGAGATATCTGAACAGTTAAAAGCAGAAGATATTTTAGTAAAAGCCGCTGCATTAGAGTCTCTGGGAAAGCTGAAGCAGGAAGAATCTATTCCCCTCCTTAAGCAGGCTTTATTTGAAGGCCAGACACCTAAGATCAGGTCCAGCGCAGTAGTAGCTCTGGCAGGATACAGGAAACACGAAATAAATGAATACCTCCTTGAGGCGCTTTCTGACGAGGATAGCCAGGTCCGGGAATATGCTATGTCTGCCCTTGTTGAGTCAGAAGATACGGCTATAGTTAAAAGGGTGTCGGGGTTGCTCGGGGATTTTGATGCGAATATAAGGCTCAGGGCGTGCGAGGCTGTAGGTAATTTAGGCGATAAATCTAACATTGCGAATTTGGTTGAGTTATTGGATGACCCTGCGCCGAAGGTCAGGTACTATGCTGCAAAGGCAATAATGAGACTAAGCGATAAATCAGTTGTTCCCATGCTTTTGCCATGGTTAGAATCGAAAGCAATGGCTCAAAAAGTCAGCGCAATTATAGGTATGGGTAGATTTGGCGATGGCACTGCAGTAGCCTTTCTTGAGAATTATACAAGAGCAAAGGATAAGACCGGTTATTTTTCCCTGGCGGCATTGTATAATCTGGGTCAGGCAGAGAGATTGCCGGAGCTTTTAGTAGGGCTAAAGGATAAAGATAGCACAATAAGAGAAAGCGTCCTGAGCGCTCTCTCTGAATTAAATGCTAAGAGCGATTCTCCTCTACCAAGAGAGGTTGTTCAGTATGAGGGCGCCGGCACCAAAGTAATAACCATAAATTTATTAAAGGCTATAGAGAAAGAAGAAGCGGTTTTAGCGCTAAATGATTATTTAAACGATAAAAACCTGCTTGTCCGCGCATATGCGGCAAAGGCTATGGGCGATTTAGCCACTAAGTTAGCTACCCTGACCCTGATAAAGGATTTGGATGAGAACAATATATTTATTTTCGGGAAGGTTTCTCCCTTATTTTATACTGCAAGGGGTTATTCGTCAGTTAAGGATATAATAGAAAAAAACCGTATGAAACTAAAAGACGAAAACCAGAATGTCAGAGCGAATGTGATAAGGATACTTACCAACACAGGCGATAAATCGGTATTAGAGATACTTGAGCCTTTTGTAAAAGATGAGTCGCCTCTTGTTAGGACGGCGGCTGTTGAATCGATAGGAAGGTTTAGCCTGCCCGAGCATATCCCTGTGTTTATAAGAGCGCTCAAAGACAAGGATAAAAATGTAAAACTTTCTGCGGTTTTGGCTCTTTCTAAGTTTAGCCCTGAATACGCTGATAGAATAGTGCCTGCTCTTGCGAGAATAGCCGTTGGAAAACTTTAATTAAAATTATAACTGGAGCCCCACGTGCATGCACGTGGTCCCCTAAAACTTTTACGCCCCTCGTGGGGCGACGTCCCGAACCACCATTCACCCATGGCCATAGGCCATGGTTCTCTAGCAACGGGATAGATGAAAAAAATCACGGTCCTTATTATATGCGTACTGGCTATAATAATTTATTCTTATCTCATTTTTAAATCCCGTCCGAAGAGCGATTATACCCAGTATATACAGAATAAAGATATAACCGCGGGTATGACAAAAGAACAAGTGATAGCAAGCTGGGGTTCGCCCGATTCAATTAACAGGACAACAGAAAAAAACAGCACAAAAGAGACCTGGGTATATTACAAAAGCAGGCAAAAGCCCACCTATCTTAAGTTCCAAGAAGGCGTTCTTAAAAGTTATAACAACTGATGCTCAGGAAGGCCCTCCTAAAACTCTTCAATATAACAACCCTCCTTTTGTGGATTGTAATGATGTTCCTTCTTGTGGACAGGGAAATATATCCTATGACTTCCGGGCAGAACATCGCCTCTTACAGGTATTTTCTTCCGAAGGAGCTGCTTTTAAGAGACCACTGGATGGGTATATATTTTAACGACAAAAAAGTGGGATATTCCAATACGGCGGTAAGCGCCTACGAGGAAAAGGGTTTCTCAGGTTACGAGATCAGGAACGAAACGGAGATGTTTGTTTTTCTCCTCGGCGAATATCAGAAGGTTTTCTTTAACGGCAGCGCAATGGTGGATACGAACTATAATTTAAAGAATTTTAAGTTTAATTTAAATACCGGCTCCCAGAGGATAAGCGTTGTAGGGAAACTCCTACGAAAGAATGTTATCGATTTAAGGATTGCCTCAGGCGCAGATGTTATAAAGAAGGAAATCCAGGTGCCGGACGATATTTTTATCGCAAATCTATTGACGCCGTTAGAATTCCTGGGAAAACTCGCAAGCGGAAAGACCTTTACGCTGAATGTGCTCGAGCCGTTTACCCTAACGGTTGAAAAGGTAAAAATTTACATAAAGGAAAAAGTGGATTTTGAAAGCCAGAATAAACTCATAAGAGCGTATGTGGTTGAGACCGAGTATAAGGGGCTTAAATTAAAATCCTGGGTATCTGAGGAGGGCGAGATTCTAAAAGAAGAGACTTCTCTTGGATGGATTATGGTAAAAGAACCTATGGAGAAGGCAATTGTGTATCAGAGATATATGTTTGAGAAACCGCAGGATGTAGCCTTAATTATATCCATACTTCCGGAAGGGAAGACCGATTTAAGAGAGGGTGTTTCCTCTATGAGGGTGGAATTAGAGGGATTGGAGGCAGAGGAATTTGAGCTTACAGATGAAAGGCAATCCGTGGTTTCGAAGACGCCCCTTGCATTGGAAATAAAGACAAAGAGAATATCCAAGGAAGATTCCCTGAAACTGCCTATAGAGGATAAGGCTAAAGGTGAATTTACAGCGCCATCGAGGTTTATTCAGTCTGACAGCGAAGAAATTATGCAACTTGCAGATAAGATAGCAGGGGAGGAAAAAAATTCTCTTGTAGTAGCCCAGAAGATAAAAGAATGGATTTTTAAAAATATAGGCAAAAGACCCATAATAAGCATACCGGACGCGCTTGGGACATTAAAGAGGAGAGAAGGCGACTGTAACGAGCATAGCTTTCTATATGCGGCGCTTGCCAGGGCAAAGGGGATACCCACCAAGGTGTGCTACGGCCTTGTGTATATAGAGGGAAGATTTTATTACCATGCCTGGTGCAAGGTATTTGTGGGTGAATGGATAAGCATCGACCCCACATTGGGTGAGGATTTTGCAGATGCTACCCATATAGCGCTTCTCTCAGGAGGATTGGATAAACAGCTTGAGCTTGTAAGGCTACTTGGAAAATTAAAGATAAAGATATTGGAGCATAGATGATAGATATAGATATGGATATAGGAATTGGGAATTAAGGAATTAGGTTTAATATGATAAAAACAGAAAATCTTACTAAAATATTTAACGATACAACAGCAGTTGATAACCTGAATCTTGAGGTAAAAAAGGGAGAGTTTTTTGCTTTTTTAGGCCCTAATGCAGCAGGGAAGACTACCACCATAAAGATGCTGACAGGGCTTATTAAACCTACTTCCGGAAAGGCACATATAGGAGGTTTTGACATCCATGAGGATTACGTTGAGGCAAGGAAACTGATAAGTTATATACCAGACTTTCCCTTTTTATATGATAAGTTGACTGCCGGAGAATTCGTAGAATTTGTAGGTGATATTTACAATATGGAAAAGAAAAGACTGAAGAAGGATTGCGATATGTACTTTGAACTCTTTGGGCTGTCTTCCTATAAAGACCATCTCATTGAGGATTTCTCCCACGGGATGAAGCAGAAGCTTATATTTACCTCTGCCTTCCTGCACAATCCGAAGGTTATGATAATAGACGAGCCAATGGTGGGTTTAGACCCGCACAGCGGCCGGCTTATAAAGGATATCCTTAAGGCGAAATCAAAAGAGGGGCTTACGCTTTTTGTCTCCACCCACACGCTTTCCTTTGCAGAAGAACTGGCGGATAGGATAGGTATAATAGATAAGGGAAAACTTGTTGCGCAGGGCACCATAGATAGTTTAAGCAAGGTAAGCGGCGTCAAGGAAGGGTTAGAGGATATTTTCTTAAGAATAACCGAAGAGGAAACCGGACGGAAATCCCCCTATGCATAATAGCCTTTTGCTTTTAAGGGTAAAACTTAATATCGTAAATAATAAACTGCGAACCATAGGAAGGCATTCCACCTTTAAGATACTCTTTGTCGGTTTTTCCAGTTTTATCTTTCTGGCAGGGCTTTTTCTGTTTGCATATAAGTTGTTCGCAATGCTTGAGGCCATACAGGGCGTGGGGATTGTCCTTATCACCCGAATATTATTCTTATTCTTCTTTAGCCTCTTCTGTATGCTTATATTCAGCAATATTATAGTAGCGTATTCCACAATGTATGGCTGCGAAGAGGTGGAATTTCTTTTTTCAACGCCCTTAAACTATAGGAGCATATTTATAAGCAGGTTTATCGAGACACTCGCATTAAGCTCGTGGACATTTGTTTTCTTGCTTGTTCCTTTTATGTCTGCTTACGGGATAATAAAGTCATTGCCGTGGTATTTTTACATATCCCTGATATTATTTTTCATCCCCTTTTTATTTATCTCTGCAAGCCTTGGAGTAACCCTAACCATATTCCTTATAAGATTTATTCCAAAGAAATATTTTAAAACCCTGTTCGTGAACCTTTTCGTTTTGGTTATAATGTTTATACTCCTCTCCTTTAAATTACCGAGAGTCATAAGGCCGCATAACCTGGAAGACATATTTATGCTGGGGAAATTCGCTCCCTATTTTAAGCTTTCCCAGTCTGCGCTACTGCCGAGCTGGTGGATTAGCCAAGGCATACTCTCCTTTAATTTCGGCAGTATCAAAGATGCGTTATTTTTCTGGCTTCTTTTGTTAAGCACCGCCATTATATTTGTAAGATTTTCAGTTTATATTGCCAGCCGCTACTATTATTCAGGCTGGGTCTTATTTTATAAAACAAGCCAAAAAGAAAGGTTTGATTTTGTGGCATTCTTTATCGATAAATTCCAGTTTTTATGGGGGTTTTTAAAGCCTCGGCTAAGGGCGCTTGTAACCAAGGACATAAAGGTATTCTGGCGCGACCCAATACAGTGGTCGCAGTTTACGGTATTCTTTGGCCTTTTAGCCGTTTATTTTGCCAATATACATAATCTCTCGTATGATATACTGCCTGCAATGTGGAGAAACCTCGTGGCATTTTTGAATCTGGGCTCAACCACTCTAACCCTGGGTTCGCTCTGCGTGAGGTTTGTATTTCCCTTGTTCAGTCTTGAGGGAAAGCGCTTCTGGATTTTAGGCCTTGCGCCGTTAAAACTATCCGTCATCATCCTTCAAAAATTCTGGCTGTGGGTGATAATCAGCCTTTTAATCACTATGCCGTTAATAATACTATCCAATGCTATGTTAGGCGTATCCGGCCTTATAATGGGGATTTCCTGCAGCATCGTATTTCTTATGTGTTTTTCCCTTGTAAGCCTTTCGGTAGGCCTGGGCGCGATATTCCCGAATTTTAAAGAGGATAACCCCGCGGCAATAGTGTCAGGCTTTGGAGGAACATTAGCTTTTGTATTGACCCTTTTTTATGTCGCTTTTACTGTGGTGCTTATCGCAGTTCCCTTTCACCTTCACTTTGTTTTGAGGATGACTGCTCAGGCGGTATTTATGAAGCAGCTCCTTTTGGCAGGACTAATCATATTCATAATCAGCATGTTTACTGCTATTATGCCAATGGTCTTGGCTGTGAAGCGGCTAAAAACAATGGAATTTTAAAAGTATTTTTTGAAAAATAGTATAATTATGAGACCGTTGCAAAAGTCGTCAACGTTCTTGATTACAGCGATTTATAGAAAACGATTACAGCGATTAACGACGATGACCCTATCTCTGTAATCGGTGCCTTTATCGTTGTAATCAAAGATTATTAGGTTTTTCAACAATCTCAATTATGCAGTTTTATGAGCTGATAAAAGAAATTAAGGAAGTCGTTTTTGATACTCTGCGCGCAGACAGAGGAGATTATTTTGAAGCAGTAATTTTAAAGGATGGGCTTCCAGAGCTCAGTTTCAGGCTTGAGAGACTTTTCGGTTTGCCTTTATGGCCGCCAAAAAACAAATTATCAGCAAAGGTTAAAAATGCCATAAAGGACTTCGGCGGTATTATGCAGGGGCAGACTCTGTATTTCTATGAGCAGAATAGTTGTATTATCTTTGCTATGCTGTGGCCATGGCAGGACAACAGGCATATTACATTAAAGATAGCTCAGAAATAATCTTTTTCTCTCGCAACGCCTTCCATCTATTTATAAGGTTACTATGCTGAAAATAGGCACTTTAAAATTAAAATCCAACCTTATACTTGCTCCTATGTCAGGGGTAAGCGACCTGCCCTTTCGCATGCTTAATCGCGGGTTCGGCTGCGAACTCGCTTTTCTTGAAATGCTGAATGCGCGTTCAATAAGCTACAGGAGCAAGAAGGCTTATACTATGCTTTCCTCAAATCCAAAAGACAGGCCCTTAGGAGCGCAATTATTAGGCAGCGAGCCGGGATTTATTCTTAAGGCGTTGGATATTCTAAGCCAGTATAAATTTGATATAATGGATTTTAATGCTGCCTGTCCGGTAAGGAAGGTTACGGTCAAAGGCGAGGGCGCAACTTTGATTAAGGACCCAAAAAAATTGAACAAACTGCTTAAGCTACTCGTAAAAAATTCTAAAGCGCCGGTTACTGTGAAAATACGCATAGGCTGGGACAGAAACTCAGTTAATTCAACAGATATAGCGCTTGCGGCACAGGATGCCGGCATAGATGGGTTGTTTATTCACGGCAGGACCAAATCACAGCTCTACAGCGGAAATGTAGATTATGAGGCAATACGAAAGGTAAAGAAGGTTTTAAGAATTCCTGTTATCGCAAGCGGGGATATATTCTCTCCCCAGTTAGCAAAGAAGATGTTTGACGAGACCGGCTGCGATGGCATAGCTATAGCGCGCGGAGCCCTGGGAAATCCATGGATATTTAAGCAAACCGCCAGGTTTCTCAAGGACGGTTATCTGCTTAAAGGCCCGGATATAAATCAGATTATCGAAACTATGATAGAGCATTTAAATGCCTGTGTTGATTTTTACGGAGAGAAACGCGGGGTAATGAGGTTTCGTAAATTTTTTGGCTGGTATACAAAGGGTTTTTACAAGGTCCGCCCGCTCAGGAAAAGGTTCTCAACCGCGAAAACTAAAGACGATATGATTGGTATAATGGAAGCATGTCATAAAATATGACAGGTTCATTTTCCATTATTTATAAAGTAACTTAGAGTATTATGAATTGCCTAAAGTGCGGTAACGAATTGGAAATATTTGCCCGTAGCGGCAAGGAGATTTACGTTTGCCCTTTTTGCCTATCTGGATTAATACCTGATGAATCCTCGATAAAAATTTTAAAGCATTTCTGTACTCAAGAAATAATAAGTCAATTGATTTCAACTCTTCTAGACGATTCCTTCTTTGATAACATTAAGACGATGCTTTCCGTTGAAGAAAATATAGTCTGCCCTAAGTGTAAATCTTATATGCAACATTATGATTTCAATAAAAAGTTAAGGTTTTATGTTAGTAAATGCATAAATTGTAGTTCTATTTGGCTTAACCCAATGCAGATGCCATTAGTCTCCATCGCTTTTATAGAAAATAATCCCGATGATTTAAATTTTAAAAAAACTTTTAATGACCTTTATGGAATTTTGGCAAAGAGAAAGGCTAAAAAGGTTAGATCTTTTGATGAGATTATCGCTCCATTTGTAGTCTTGACTGGTTTATTACCAGCAATACCTGTAGGTGATAACGTATTGACAAAAACAAAGCCTATTGCCACGCGTAGCCTTATCATTACTTGCTCGGCAGTATTTGTTTTACAAATCGCTTTTAAGGAGATTTTGACTTCTTTTGCTCTATATGCTGATAAAGTTAGTCAAGGAGAGTGGTATCATTTAATAACGTATGCATTTTTGCATGGAGATATTTTTCATCTTTTAGGTAATATGTTTTTCTTGCGAATTTTTGGTAGAACAGTAGAAGATGAGTTAGGATGGAAAAAATATCTGTTTCTTTTTGGTTTAGGAACAGTAGTATCGGGAATATTTTTTGTGGCAACCACTACTAAGAAAGATATACCTTGTGTTGGCGCTAGTGGAGCGATATCGGCAATTATTGGGGCCTATCTAATTTTATTTCCTAAGTCAAGACTAAGATTCGATGTATATCAACCCCTCTCAGTTTTTCTACCAATCCCCATCCGAAAGATTACAACCACTCAAATATCAAGTATGCATTACATCCTCGTATGGATAATCATGAATATGTTTTTTGGCATGTTACAATCAGGGAGCAAAACTGTTGGCATTGCCTATTGGGGACATATTGGTGGATTTATAGCAGGTGTAATTTTCATAGAAGTATATAAAAATCTTAAGCGGGGATAGTGCGTTCTTTTGCCCAAGCTCTTAGAGTGGTAATTTCTTCTTGTTTTAAAACTGATAATGGTTTTGTAGATTTTATCTGTTCAACAATATGCCTTGTTGAGATTACTTCTTTTTCAGTAGATGAGCTATACAAAGCAGATATAATAGCCTGTTCAATTTCAGCCCCACTAAAACCCCCTGTTATATCAACAATTTTCTTTAGGTCAAACTCCTCTGGTTTGAGTTCTCGCTTTTGTAGATGAATCTTTAAAAGCCGTTCTCTTGACTGAGCATCTGGTAAGTCAACAAAAAATATTTCATCAAAACGGCCTTTTCTCAAAAATTCAGGAGGTAAACGGTAAATATCATTTGCCGTAGCCGCGATAAAACAACTCGCTTTGCGTTCCTGCACCCAAGTTAAAAATGTACCCAATATACGCTGTGAAACACCGCCATCTATGTCACCGCCAGAAGCAGCGAATCCCTTTTCTATTTCATCGATCCAAAGACAAACAGGACACAGCTTTTCGACCACCATCAATGCCTTCCTAAGGTTTTGCTCTGTTTCTCCTATATACTTGCTATAAAGCTTACCAATGTCTAGCCTGTATATGGGCAGGTTTAATTCTCTCGCAATAACTTTTATTGCTAAACTTTTTCCACAGCCCTGTACACCCATTAATAATACTCCCTTTGGAGACGGCAAAGCTGTAGTTTCATTTTTAACAAAGCTATTTTTACGTTCTGATAGCCAGCGTTTTAAGTTATCAAAATTTGCTAAGTTTTCTTTATTTTCAGGAATATAAAATTCTAATAACCCCTCTTTGTCGAATATCTCCTTTTTATATTTTTCTATTGCCCCACGGTCTTTTATAGTTAGTGCATTATCTTCTATTATGCATTTGTTTAGAATGTTTCTTATTTGTTGTGTCGATAAGCCTTTTAAAACATCTAATATTTTATTTAATTCATCCAATGAGAGAGAAGTAGCTATCTGCTTGCCACTTGCTTTCAACTCATCAACAGTTTCTTTTATTATAGCTATTATTTCTTTTCTATTTGGATAACCCCCTACAATATGTGCCGCATCGAGTTCTATGTCTTTTGGAAGGCTATAGTCTGGCGAGATAATTATAACTGTATTTTTTGTATTTTTTATAGAGTTGATTAAATCCTTAAATAGTCTTAAGACAACTGCATTATCTAAATATTTGTTAAAATCCTTTAACGCAAATAATGAAGGCTCACTAACAGAGGGTTTAGTTAGTTCAAATGCCATTTTTAGCATCTCAGAAGGCTCTTTGGTGTGATAATAGGGACTTTCGCCACATCCCCTTCTTAGTCCACTTGTGAGAGACCATTGATAGAATATAAATCCCATTTGCCCGGCTATTGTTTTAAGTTGTCTTATAGCATATTCCTCATCAACGGTTTCTAAGAATACAACTGGATATTTCGATTTGATTAGTAGCCCAATATCCTCGTTAATAAACATTTTAGTTTTTTTATTTCAGGGATTATAATTTAGTGCCGAGAGGGGGAGTTGAACCCCCAAGACCTTACGGTCACAGCGCCCTGAACGCTGCGTGTTTGCCAATTTCACCATCTCGGCATGGTAATTAGTATACTATTCTTCAATTTTACTGTCAAATCCACATTTTCTGTTTCTTGATTTTTCACCTTAGCTGTGTTATATTATATCCAGATGCAAGACGTAACCATAGCCACAAACAGAGAGGCAAGGCATTACTATAGTGTTTTAGATACGCATGAGGCAGGTATTGAGCTAAAGGGCAGCGAGGTAAAGTCCTTAAGGGAGCATAAGGCAAACCTCAAGGACAGCTTTGCGAGGGTAGAAAGAGGAGAGATGTTCTTATATAACGCCCACATATCGCCCTATGAAAAGGCAGGAAGGTTTAATCCTGACTCAAAAAGGATACGCAAACTCTTATTACACAGAAATCAGATAAATAAACTTGCGCTCATATGTAGCCAGAAAGGCTTTAGCCTCATACCGCTTAAGATCTATTTTAAAAAAGGGCTGGTCAAGGTCGAACTTGCCGTATGCAAGGGTAAACGCCTTTACGACAGGCGCGAGGAGATAAAAAAGGAGATGATAGAAAGAGAGATAAGCAGAGAAATAAAAGAAAGGGGGCGAAAGGTTTCGACTTAGGTAAGCCGATAAGAGTGGCATGCCGAGGGAGTCGGGTGGCCTCGTCCCTCGCTTATGCTCGGGACACTGAGCGTAGTCGAAGGGTTAAAACCCGGCAAAAAAACAAACGCTGAAAACAGTAATGTTCCAGCTACAGTGAATGAGCTTCTTTCGGAAATAGGAATGGGTATTGCCCATCCTGTTTTTCCGAGCGGAGTTCTTCCGCTGTCAAGAGCGGTTATTAAGTAACCGCCCGTCAGCTGCTCCTGCCTGTGGGAGCGGATTTGACGTCGCAAGCAGGCTGGTCCCTTAATTTTATCCTTTGAATGCGGGACGAGATCTCTAAAAGGATAGCTTAGCCCATATCCCTCCTATTGGAGACGGGCTTTGTGAAAACCTAAAAAGTAGGATAAGCATGTAGAGGCTTTTATCAAGGATACTTAAGGACGCGAGTTCGATTCTCGCCGCCTCCACCATTTCGCCAATGGCAAATTGCAAATAGGTTTAAGGAAGGAAAAGTTAAGGCTATCGTGAAACTGCTAAGAACATTTTTTTATTTCCATTTGCCATTTGCGATTTTGCTATTCGCTGTCTCCGGTTGCGCTACTGCCCCGGCAGTTCCAAAGACGGAATACCTGCCCAGTTTTAACACAATAGAACTTAACAATCTCAGGTTTGTATCCGTTAATGAATTATGCGCCAAATTAGACATTACTTATTGCTGGGACGGTTTTTCAAAAAGGCTGATTTTAAATAATGACACCGAGACTGTAATCATAGCAGTGAGCAGTTCCTATGCCCTGGTTAACGGTAAACTTGAGGACATAGGATATCCTGTAAGCCTCTCCGATGGCGCGGTTATCGTGCCGTATGAATTCTGCCAAAAGATAAGTTATGGATTTAAAAAGCCAATCACAGGGCCGCGCATTATCGGTAAAGAGGCATCCTCGGTCGGGATAAATAACATAATTATTGACCCCGGCCACGGCGGAAAAGACCCCGGCGCCATAGGAAAAACAGGCCTGAAGGAAAAAGAGGTGGTTCTCAATATAGCAAAGGATTTAAGAGATGTACTTCTATTAAAGGGTTTCAATGTGGTTATGACGCGTGAGTTGGATATGTTTGTGCCGCTTTCAGAAAGGGTAGAGATCGCAAATAAAAATCAGGGCGACCTTTTTGTGAGTCTGCATACCAATGCCTCAAAGGCAAAAGCGGCAAGAGGCATTGAGGTATATTATCTCTCGGAGTTAGCGGAAAATAACGGTGATGTTAAAGAAGGGACAGAAAACAATTCCGCCGAAGTTGTCCATAACGAGCAGGCTGACTCTTCGGTTTATCTTGATAGGATATTAGAGGAGCTTATTCTGGCTGCAAACAGGAATGATTCAATAGAATTAGCGAATACTGTGGCAGATTCCATCTCAGAGAAACTTTTTATCAGGAACCGCGGCATTAAGCGCGCCCAGTTTGTTGTCTTAAGAGGGGCTAAAATGCCCGCTATTTTGATTGAGATGGGCTTTATCAGCAACAAGTCCGAGGAGAGAAACTTAAAGAATGAGCACTACAGAAGGATGGTTGTGGAGGCTATAGCCGAGGGCATAGGAAAATTCAGGGAAAGATACGAAGAGGCAACGTTAATTAAACATGAATAATCAGCAAAAGGCAATAGGCGTTTTTGATTCCGGGGTAGGCGGGCTTACGGTTGTAAGAGAGCTTATGAAGCAGTTACCCCGTGAGAGTATTATTTATTTCGGCGATACGGCGCGCGTGCCCTACGGAACAAAATCCAAAGACACTATCATAAAGTTTTCCATAGAGAACGTGAAGTTCCTCCTTAAATTTGATGTTAAACTTATAGTGGTTGCCTGTAACACCGCCTCAAGCATAAGCCTGCCGAGCCTTAGGTTTCACTTCAACGTGCCGATAATAGGTGTTATAAGGCCCGGCGCAAGAGAGGCTGTAAGGCTTACAAAAAATAAACGCGTGGGGGTTATCGGGACAAAAACCACTATTGCAAGCAAAGCCTATGAAGACGAGATAAAATATCATGACAGAGCAATAAATGTGATTAGCAAGCCTTGTCCTCTGTTCGTCCCGCTTGTGGAAGAGGGCTGGATAAAGGAAAGAATAACCAAAGAAATAGCCAAAACGTATCTAGCCCCTATAAAAAAACAAAAGGCGGATACCCTTATTTTAGGCTGC
>CAZDNS010000045.1:0-11963 GCA_964506845.1 uncultured Planctomycetia bacterium
CATGGCACTCGGTGCCGAGGCGGGATGGTGAGCGAAGTCGAACCAAAGGCCGAGGATCCCTCCCGAGCAGAAAGAACAATATAGCATTCATCATTAGGGCTAATCCTACAAGGATAGGCCATCCTGATACCTTTAGAGGATGGGCCTAAGGCCCGGGGATTTCTGCGAGGGATTAAACATATCATTTCTCATAACATATCTATTGGGGATTGGAGTAACTTATATATAGTTTCTACCACCCTTATTGTGCTATCGTCGTAAATCCTAAATTGTTGATCATAATTATAATTATCTGTAAGCAAGTATTCCCGCAAAACTGGTAAAATGTTTTCTTCGCGATAAACGGGCTGTATTACTTTTTGCCTTGAGAGAATCAGTTCATCCTCTTTCTTTAGCCCTATCTGAATACTTAATACCTTTTTTTTCACCAAGAATGCTTCTACCAGAACCATCGTAAACATACCTGCTACTACATCGGATGATAGCATCAATTCGCGCGAGTTAACCCTTTCATCCATAATAATCCTTAATCGTGCGTCTGATATGAGATTGTCAATCTCGCTGGATGATTCCTTCGGGTGTAGTTTTATAAATAGGGCTATATCTTTTTTGCATTCTGATTGTATGGAATGCAACGCTTTTAGCAAGCTGTCTAAAATGGTTATTTGCGTATAGCCTAAATAGGTGCTGCTTGTTTGGTCTACTCCTCTTGTCTTTGTAAGCGCCTGGGAAAAAAAAGAAATCAATAGACTCCCTTCCGGCAAATTCAGGCGGTTTCTAAATCGCCTAATTTTATCTTCGCTAAAATCCTTGGCTAATTCAAATAGGCTGTCAAAATATGGCTGGCCCGTAATAAGCAACCTTTCTGGGTCAAACCCTTCTTTTACCATCTCTTCCTTTGCAAATTCATCCATTATGCCGATAAAATCCGGCAGAAATAAGAATTTTTTGCCTGTCTCCAAACAGCTAAATCGCTGAGAGTAATTATTCCAGAAGTCCAAAAGACAAAATGTTCTAATTTGTTTTTTCCTGGCAGCCAATACTATATCGTTCTCTATGCTCCTACCCTGGCTTGTCCCGAGCACTACAAGATTTGGCTTAACTTTATCTAATAAAAGTTCCATGGAGGCGGATGAAACATCGGTAATATTAAAATCTTCGAGCTTTTTAAAAGGGACATTTCTTTTTTTAAATATTTCCTCTGAAAACCTATACCCTAAGACTGTAAGCTCCACCTTTGCCTCTCGTATAAGCCGCAGCACAACAGGAGACAGCGCCTCTGCTCCGCCGGGGTCTCTGCAAGCAACGAGTATTTTATATTTTGCGGTGTTCATATTTTTTTAATTGGCCTAAATTATTAAAAACCTTCTCAATAGCCCCGACAAACTTGTCAATATCTCTGTATGAAAGGGGGATGCGGGTAATATTTGTGGTCATAACTTGTTTTTCTTCTAAACGCTCTGTAACCGGGCATAAACCCTTTTCATATCTTATATCCTTATGGTAATAGGCACAAACAAAAGGGCACTTCTTGTTTCCATATGCTTTCTTTTTTTGATATACAGACTGAAGATAAAGCGGCTTCATATAACCTGCCGTTAGCGGAATTCCTTCGGCTTTAGCGGCTTTTACGAAAAGGTCTCTTGAAATACCTATACGGCGTTCATCGAATTTCATTGCATAAAGGTAATAAACGTGACTTGCGTACTTTAATACCTTTGGTGGCGTAATACCCTTAAATCCATTTAGTTTGGCAGTTAGATAATTTGCCAAGTTTATCCTATATAATGTAAGTTCTTGGAGACGTTTAAGTTGTGTATATGCCATAGCGGCCTCAATTTCAGGAAGGCGGTAGTTCCATCCAATCATATTTATCTCCTCGCTTAAATTAGGTATATCGTCGATAACTGCCTCTCCATGATTCCTGATAAGTTGAAGCTTAAGAGCTATTTTCTCATCGTTTGTAACCGCCACTCCTCCCTCGCCCGTTTGTATAGTTTTGTGATAGTTAAGACTAAATATCCCTATATCCCCGAATGTGCCGGTAAATTTTCCCTTATACAAAGCCGCAGGCGACTGGGCAGAATCTTCTATCACCTTTAAGTTATGCCTTTTTGCAATACCCATAATCTCATCCATATTAGCGGGATGCCCGAAAAGATGAACTATCATTATGGCTTTAGTTCTTGGGGTTATAAGCTTCTCTATTCTTTTTGGGTCGATGCAGAAAATATCAGGGTCGATATCACCAAATACAGGTATTGCATTGTTCATTAGAATTGCAGAAGCAGTGGCGGTCATCGTGTAAGGGCTGACGATTACTTCATCGCCCGGACCAATACCCAGCGAAGCCACCGCAGAATGAAGGCAGGAGGTAGCAGAATTCATACTTACTGCAAATCCAACCTTAAAATAATCCGCAAATGCCTTCTCGAGCCGTTTAACCCTCGGCCCTCCAAGAAATCTGTCGCTATATTTACCCAAAAATCCGGAGAGAATACCGCTGTTTAATACCTTCATTGCCTCTCTTTTCTCATCCTTGCCTATGGTATTCGATAAAGGAAAGGGATTCTTATTAACCGGTTCGCCACCCAAAAAAGCGAGTTTTTCTCTAGAACCCCCAGAGTGAAACCCGCGGGACTTAAACTTACCATGCCCCTCTTGGGGCGACGCCCCCCTGTGCCATTTACCCACTCTGGTGACGGAATTAATCGCTTTCAATTTTAAGCCTCCTCCCTTTTCTCATAAAAGACTCTCTTATCGCCTGGGCAACAAGGAGAGTCCTAAGAGCGTCTTCTCCTGAGCATAACAACTTTTCATCTTTTCCATCAATGCAGTTAATCAAATTCTTTAACTCCGAAGACATAGGCTGCATAAAATTATTGTTAAGGCATTTGGCTGTTACCTTGCTTAGCACCTTGAGCCCTGCGACTATAGGATGTTTACCCGCTTCGAAAAATTCAAATTTGTTAACGGAATCCTTAATACAAACCCTTCCCTTTGTGCCAAACATATCTATCTCTATGATTCTAAAGTGCGCATCATTAAAAGCATGCAAGGTAGCGGGAAAGCCCATTTTAAACCATAACGTAGCATCTAAAGAGAGATCGTCTTTTTTAGTGCCTTCTTTGAGAAAATGTGCCCCTTCGACCCATTCAATCTCTCCAAAAAAGAAACGCAGAATATCAATCAGATGGGAACCATTATTGAGAACTCCCTTACTGTAATAACAGATAATCCGCTGGACTCGCCCCAGTCTGCCGTTTTGAATAAACTTCCGTAATTTCTGATAAGGAATACTCCAGCGCCTGAAATAGTTGACCGCCAATACAATCTTCTTGTTTTTGCATATACTCACCATTTCTTTAGCCTTATTTATATCGTCGCAAAGAGGTTTCTCGCACCATATTGCCTTAATAGAGCGTTTGGCGCTGTCTTTCAGGATATCATAGTGAGTATGAGCAGGGGTGCAGATACTAACCATATCTATTTTTTCACATTTAAGCATAAGTTTATAATCTGTGTAAAGCGTCCTGGTTCCCCATTTATTTTGGAATGCTATCAATTTTTCTTCATTCGTATCAACTGCGGTTGTAATGGTTATTCTAGGATTTTCGTGATACGCCATAGCATGAGATGGCAAATTCTGCGAAAACCTGCCCTTCATATGCGCACTCCCTATTCTTCCGCACCCTATAATAGCAGCTCTATATCTCGGTTTCATTTTTTAGAAGGTTACAATTAATAGCAGTTCTAATCGCTTTAAACAGGCGAACATACTGTGAGGTCCTTAATAACGCCTTGAGATGTTGACCTTAACTTGGTTGAAATAAAATAAGAAGCGTAAATAAGTATGACGGGGTCTATTATGGTTCTATGTCTAAGCATTGTGCCCACATTTCCGCTTGCCATTGCTAAAATAGAACCTATACCAAATACGAATAACAAAAGCAATAAATTCTCTTTTTTGTTCATATTATTATACCTGAAAGCGCTTATAGCGCCTAAAACACCAAGTATACTTATAATAACCCATATAATTTTAAAGGGATAATAAACCAATAGTTTAGCCGATATATCCTTTGTAAGCATCGGTTCACAGATTAAATGATACCAGGAATTAAAAAAATAAATAACCTTTTGCGCAGCGCTATACTCGAGCATATTAGGGCCGAAAATCAAGAGGTTATAATTCTGCCCCCCGGCAACAGTCTGGTAATAATGAATACCCGAACCACGTATAAAAATTTCCACAATTTTATCCTTTATGAAACCTATGTGCACAAAACAAAATAAGCATAAAAAAAGAATGCTTATAGCAATTAACCATTTTCTAAAAAAACTCAATGAAAAATAAACCGCTAAGAACAACAAAATTGGCTTGAAATAAAATTCCATTAGAAGTTTGGCAAAAATTAAAAGAGGGACAATCAAAAGGAAATAAGCAGCCTTCTTTTCTTTAACCAGCAAAATGCTCAGATAAATTAACGAATAGGAGATGAAAGCGGAAAGGGTATCTTTCGATTTTGTAGTGCTGTAATAAAATGCTATTGGGTTAAATAGATATAAAATTACCGCAATAAAAGCGGTTTTTTGATTAAATAACCTTTGGCATAATTTGTATACCAGTATGCCTGTTAAAAGGTTAAGCATTATATTTAGAATTTGAATATTAATAGGCGCATATCCGTAGGCAGCGTAAAAAATCGAATAAATATACCCGATAAAACCAATACCATAAAGTGGGGGTGGTATTATTCCTCTAAAAAAATCAGCAGGATAATAACCTTTTGAGCCGATTTTTTCGAATAAATTTATTGGGCCGAATTTAACGCCTCTTAAAATTAACGATATGATACCGGCATTCTGTGAAAAAACATCCCCGTCTTCATAAGCAACGCCTTTGACATGAGGATGTAAATACACACAGAGCGCCACAAGCAAAACTAAATGGGCAATAATTGATACAGAATATATCTTAAATAATTCGGGATTCCTTTTAAGTTGAAGTATCAGTATAAGAACTAAAAAGAGTAAAAGCGCCATAACAGAATACCTAATATTATAGGTTTAATCCTTTTATTGCAAGCTGTTCAAATTCTTGCTTTAGGAGATTATACTCATTTTCTTTTATTTTTAAGAAGTGATGCATAAGATGGATTTTGTGCTCAAGGCCCTTTCGGGTGAGGATGTAATGAATCTTTTTGAATTTACCCGGGTTGCTTGAGAAATTTCTAACCTCAATAAATCCCTTTTTGATGAGTTCCTTCAATAGATAATTGGTTTTACCAAGGGAAATATCCAATTTATTTGAAAGAGTGCGCTGGGTGGTGGCAGGATTAGCCTGAATTTCTTTTATTATAAAAAAGACTTCTTCTTTTGGATTTTGTTCAAGCATTTAATATCGTTTTTTAAATTGAGATAATTTTAAAATTTAACCTTCTTTTAAGGTTTTCAAGATAGTAACTATCCCTAAGATTAAGGTTAATATGCCAATAAAAAGTTTTAGCCTCTTTGTGCTTACCTTTTTGACGCTTTTGGCAGCTAAGGGAACTGAAAATATCGCCCCTGCCACAATAATAGGGGCTAAATTCCAATTAATAGGGCTCTTTGAAGCAAAGATGTAGGTGATTACCCCTACCAAACAGGTTAAGCCCTCTGCCAATGAGGTGGTTCCTACGGCGCTCTTCCCCTCTACCCCTGATAAAATTTGCCCACCAGCTATTAACGGGCCATAGCCGCCACCTGTTAGCCCCTTATTGAAAGAGGCTATCAAACCTAAAGAAGCTATCTTATTCCATGAGAATTTGAATTCTTTTTCAAGGAAAATAAGAATAAATATTCCTATAGCGCAAACCAAAAATCCGATGTAAAGCCTAAGCCATATCTTAGGTATAATCCTTGAAATAAAGACTGCTGAAACAGCGCCTATGATACTGCAACTTGTTAAAACCAAAACTACCTTCAGATGCAAGGGCACACCCCGTTTAAAACTCTCCACATATCCTAATGAGTTTAATTTGCTTCTAATTACAGAGATATTGGTTGATTTAGGCTTAAAATTCACATTGCCCTCACGATGATGAAAGAAACTTCCAACCAATCCGGTTATCAGCTCGGATAACAAAACTGCTGGAACTATATCTTTTGGATTAAAACCAAAGAGCATAAGCACCGGTGTCATAGTAGTTCCATAGCCCATACCCAAGGTTGAATCTATAAATTCGCAGAAAAAGGCAGTTATACAGATTCCGATAATTAGCGCAAGCGATAATTCAATCATAATTTGTCTACCTTGTTCAATCTATGAACAAGTATCCTATCAAACAAGAAAACAGATGTCAATAAAATTTTAACTTTAATTCTATTTATAGGTTAGGCAATATTTAAGACCTTCTTTGAGGGAAATTTGAGGCTGCCATTTTAAAAGTCTTTTTGCCATTGTTATATCAGGGCAGCGGACCTTCGGGTCGTCCTTGGGAAGGGTTTTAAAAACTATCCTGCTTTTACTTCCTGTTATAGAAATTATCAGTTTTGCTAAATCCAGAATATTAATTTCTTCGGGGTTGCCCAGGTTTATCGGCTCGTTTATATCCGATAACATCAGTTTAAAAATGCCATTAATCATATCATCTATAAAGCAGAACGACCTGGTCTGCGACCCATCTCCGTAAATGGTAATGGGTTTATTCTTCAGCGCCTGAGAGATAAAGTTCGGTATGACCCTGCCGTCATCGTGTCTTATGCGTGGGCCGTATGTATTAAATATCCTCACAATCTTGGTATCTATACCGTGCACCCTGTGATACGCCATGGTTATTGCCTCTGCAAAGCGCTTTGCCTCATCATAAACCCCGCGGGGACCTACTGTATTTACATTACCATAGTAATCTTCTCTCTGGGGGTGGATCAAGGGGTCGCCATATACCTCGCTTGTAGAGGCAAGCAGGAATTTAGCCCTTTTAGCCTTGGCAAGTCCCAGGGCATTATGCGTTCCAAGCGAGCCTACCTTTAAGGTCTGTATGGGATATTTTAGATAATCCGCAGGGCTTGCCGGAGAGGCAAGGTGCAATACATAGTCAAGTTTACCCTTAATTTTTATAGGCGTGGTTACATTATGCTTGATAAAATAAAAATTTCTATTTTTTAAAAGAGGTTTGATATTGCTCAGGGAACCGGTTATCAGATTATCTATACAGATAACCTTATGCCCTTCAGCTATCAACCTATCGCACAGATGGGATCCTATAAACCCCGCACCACCTGTAATTAAAATTCTCATGTTAAATATTTTGTGGATTGCAGAACTCTTTTATCATCTCAACTACATACTTAACTTCTTTTGGTTCTAACTCAGGATACATCGGAAGCGATAAAATACTGTTTGCCGCTTTCTCTGCATTCGGAAAATCTCCTTGTTTGTAACCCATATACCTATATACCTCTTCTAAGTGCGCTGGAATAGGATAGTGTATAAGCGTGGTTATGCCGCGCTCTTTCAAAAATACATTCAGCCTGTCTCTTTCTCTTATTCTTACAGCATATATATGAAATACGTGTCTGGTATTGGAGACCTCTTTCGGTAGGGAGAGTATTCGGTTAAGTTTATTCTTGTAAAATAGCCTATCGTAAACCGAGGCGAGTTTTCGTCTTTCGTTATTCCATTTATCTATATACTTAAGTTTAACCCTCAGAATTGCAGCATGTAATTCATCCAGACGGCTGTTTTTTCCTTTTATAACATGATGGTATTTGTCCCTTGCGCCGTGAAACCGAAGCATCCTTGATACCTCTGCAATCTTCTTGTCCCTGGTAGCAATCATACCGCCGTCCCCATAGGTGCTCAAATTTTTAGACGGGAAAAAGCTAAAACACCCGCAATCGCCGAAGGAACCTACCTTCCTGCCTTTAAATTGTGCTCCCACTGCCTGGGCGCAATCCTCTACCACCTTAAGATTATATCGCCTTGCAAGTTGCATTATTTCATCCATATTGCAGGGCTGGCCATAGAGATGCACGGGGATAAGCGCCTTTACATTTATTTTTTTTCTTCCCCTCTTTATCGTCTCTTCAATTTTATCAGTATCAATATTGTAGGTATCTAAGTTAATATCAACAAATATGGGTTGGGCGCCCACAGAAACAATCGCCTCAGCTGTGGCAATAAAGGTAAATGGGGCTGTTATTACAGCATCTCCTTTTCCAACGCCCAAAGAGGCTAATGCCAACTCCAGGGCATCTGTTCCGGAGGCAACGCCCACCGCATATTCTGTCCCGCAGTATTTAGCAAACTCCTCTTCAAATTTTGAAACATTTTCACCAAGAATAAAATGCCCGCTATTTATCACACTTCTTATAGCGCTATCTATTTCTTTTTTTATTCTTTTATACTGTTTCCTTAAATCAAGGAGCAAAACCTTCATCATTTAACCTCCCATGATGCTTTATGATAAATAAGAGGGTTGCAAAGTTAACTATTTTCAAGAAACTTCGTTCGCCAACTTCGTTGGCGAACTCAGGACTCTTCTTTGCGAAGTTTCAGTGGTGTAGGAAAGTTTTATACTTTCCTACACCATAAAATACTCTATGGTTCTTTCTAAACCCTCTACAAAACTAACGGATGGAATAAACCCTAATATCTTTTTTACCTTTGAAATATCCGCAAGGGTATGCCTGACATCTGCGGGCCGCGGGGAAACAAAAGCAGGCCTTACCCTTTTTTTAAAAATCCCGTTCAATCTATCCACGAGCTCAAGCACTGTATACGCCTTCCCGCAGGCTATATTAAAGATCTCTCCTGCGCTGTTTTTAGAAACTGCCGCAAGAAGATTTACATCAACCACATTCCTGACGTATGTGAAATCGCGCGATTGCCTGCCATCGCCATGGACAGGAGGCGGTTCATCGCGCAGTATAGAGGTAATAAACTTTGGCACTACCACTGCATATTGCGACTCAATCGATTGACGGGGTCCAAAAACATTAAAATACCTGAGCACAACCGTTTCTACGCCAAAGGAAAGGGTAAACAATCTGCAGTAGTGTTCTCCCATAAGTTTGGTAAGCGCATAGACTGAAATAGGGCGAGGCGAATCCGTTTCCCTCTCCGGCAATTTCGCAGCATTGCCGTATACCGAACTTGAGGAGGCAAATACTAAGCGTTTAACCTTATTCTCCTTCGAAGCCTCCAAGAGATTTAATGTGCCCCTTACGTTAACCTCATTGTAGGCTAAGGGGTCCAGCATAGACTTTGGCACTGAGCGAAGCGCTGCCTGGTGCAATACATAGTCAATTTTCTCTGTCGCCTTTCTACAAATTTCAAGATTGCGTATGTCTCCTTCTATAAGCTCTATCTTGCCTAAAACGCTCGAGAGGTTCTCTCTTTTACCTGTCTCAAAGTTATCCAGAACCCTGACATTCTCGCCCCTTTGGACTAATTCGTCAACGATGTGAGAGCCGATAAACCCCGCACCACCTGTAACAAGATAATTCGCCATTTTATCTATAATTTTATAATCGTGCCTTTTGAAATAAAATTCTTTAAGGCATTTCTCGTATCTACGATAAGTTTTGAGTTATCAACAATAAATTTATAATCAATTTTTGTATGGTCTGTTATTATCGTAATGCAATCCTGGTTTTTTAACAAATTTTTACTTAATTTAACGCAGGGCATCCTTAGACCATCCGCTTCTAATATGTCTACGTAGGGGTCAAAGAAATTTACAATTGCACCCTTTTCTATCAAAATTTTCATTATCTCAATAGCTGGGGATTCCCTTATATCATTCACATCCTTTTTATAAGCCATTCCTACCAAGAGTATCTTAGAGCCATTTATTGATTTCCTGAACCTGTTTAAGCCGCCGGCTATTTTTTCCACCACATAATGTGGCATCTCGGAATTAACTAAAGCGGCAAGTTCGATAAAGCGTGCCTCGAACCCGTACATCCTTGCCTTCCATGAAAGATACAAAGGGTCAATAGGTATGCAGTGACCGCCCAGACCAGGACCTGGATAGAATGGCATAAAGCCGAACGGCTTGGTCTTGGCCGCATCTATAACCTCCCAGACATTTATTCCGAGCCTATCGCACATAAGGGCTAATTCGTTAACAAGACCTATATTTACGCTTCTGAAGGTATTTTCAAGCAACTTTACCATCTCCGCGGTCTTCGGGGAGGTAACCCCTATTACCTCATCGACAATCTGCCCGTACAGAACCTTTGCTATATCGGTGCACTCCTGTGTCATCCCGCCGACTACCTTCGGAATATTGGCTGTTTTAAAATTTTTGTTTGCGGGGTCAACCCTTTCTGGAGAAAAGGTCAGGAAAAAATCCCTGCCAACCTTAAGGCCGTTTATACTCAACATCGGAAGTATTATCTCTTCGGTCGTTCCCGGATAGGTAGTGCTCTCTAACACTACAATCTTGCCCCTTTTGAAATATTTGGCAATTTCCTTTGAGGCCGAAAGTATATATGAAATATCGGGCTCTCTGGTTTTTCTTAAGGGGGTGGGGACGCATATTATAACGGCGTCCAGTTTTTTCAAAACAGAAAAGTCACAAGTAGCTGTTAAATTACCGTTTTTAACAACCTCTCTTAAATCTCTCGAAGAAACATCCAGTATATAGGAAGAGCCTTTCTTTAAATCACTGACACGCTTTTTACTGACATCGATACCGTAAACCTTAAAACCCTTCTTTGCAAATTCTACGGCCAGCGGAAGCCCTACATATCCAAGCCCTATTACCCCTATCTTTGCCCTTTTTTCTCTTATACGTTTTATAAGTGCCTCTTTTAACATTGCAATTTATCCCTCCGGTAATTTAAAAGGTCTTTTATGAGGACTGCCTAAAGTCATATTGCTTAGCGTAATAAGCCCTGAATTTTCTGCAGTTTGTCTTTATCTGTTCCCACCATTGCCTGTTGTTTTGGTACCACTCTATTGTTTTTTGCAATGCCTCGCTAAAACTGTTAGCAGGCTTAAATCCCAGTTTTTTTATCTTATCTGTCTTCAGGGAATATCTCCTGTCGTGCCCGGGCCTATCTTTTACAAACTTTATAAGTGTGGTTGGTTTTTTCAAATATTTCAGGATAGATTTCGTTACCTCTAAATTTGTAATCTCATTTCCTGCGCCGATATTATATATATCGCCTATTCTACCGCGATGCAAAATTAGATCGATGGCCCGGCAGGTATCTTCTACATAAATCCAGTCGCGGATGTTCAGTCCGTCTCCATATACAGGCAGAAACTTGTCGTCAAGGGCGTTGGTAATAAACAAGGGGATCAACTTTTCAGGATATTGACAAGGTCCGAAATTATTTGTGCTCCTTACTATGATAACCGGACACCTGTGGGTATTGTAATAAGAGAGAGCCAAAAGGTCGGCAGAGGCTTTACTTGCCGAATACGGACTGCTTGGTGCCAGTGGCGCATTCTCATCAAAGGAACCCTTTTTTATGCTTCCGTAAACCTCATCAGTAGACATCTGAATAAATTTGCCAATCTTATTCTTTTTTGCTGCCTCAAGCAATACATATACACCTTGAAAATTTGTCTTTACAAAATCGGCAGTATCAAGGATGGAGCGGTCCACATGGGTAGAGGCGGCAAAGTTTATAAGCGCATCACAGTTCCTTGTGACGGCTTGAGCAGTCTTGGTATTACATATATCGCCCTTTACAAATCTATAGCCGGGATTATTCTTTAAGTCTTTTAGATTCTCCGGATTCCCGCAATAGGTAAGTTTGTCCAAGTTTGTAATTTTATACTCGGGATATTTCTTCCGTATATACCTGATAAAATTTGAGCCGATAAACCCCGCACCTCCGGTGACTAAAATTCTCTTCATCCTTCGATTCCTCTTTTTATAACCTTTTACGCTCAGGATGAACCCTGAGCGGCTTGTGGTGAGCTAAGTCGAACCAAGTCGAATGGGTTCATCTGGATTTTG
>CAZDNS010000045.1:12063-13380 GCA_964506845.1 uncultured Planctomycetia bacterium
AACTTTTTAGAAACAAGGATATTTGCCCTTAAAAGAGACTCGAATGTGCCGCTGTCAGACCACCAGCAGTCGAGGGTATCAAATTTCATTTTACCGGCCTCAATATACTTGTTATTTACATCGGTGATTTCAAGTTCACCTCTGGCAGAAGGGCTAAGGGTTTTTACGATGTCAAAAACACTGCTGTCATACATATATATACCCGTTATTATAAAATTTGACTGTGGCTTTTTCGGTTTTTCCGTAATCCGGATGATCCTGCCTCTTTTGATGGTGGCCACGCCAAACCGCCAGGGGTCGCTTACGCGTTTTAGCAGAATCCTTGCGCCCTCTTTTTGCTTTTTAAAATTCTCAACGAACCGGTTTATCTTCCCTCCGATTATATTATCGCCTAACATTACCACTATCTTTGAATTATCCGCAAAGTGTTCGGCAAGACTAAGGGCCTCAGCAATACCTCCCTCGCCCTTCTGATAGGTATAATGAATGTGTTTTAAACCGAATTCCGAACCGTTTCCCAGAAGCCTCAGGAAATCGCCTGCGTTGTTTCCGCCGGTTACAAGCAATATATCCCTTATGCCTGCGTCTACCAAGGTCTGTATCGGATAATAGATCATAGGCTTGTTAAAAATCGGCAATAAATGTTTATTTGTGACCTTCGTTAGCGGGTCGAGCCTCTTGCCGAGGCCTCCGGCAAGGATTACGCCTTTCAAACTCATGCTTGAGCCTTCCTCCAGTTATAGTTTATATTATTAGTAAAAGGATCTATTCGGTATTCGTCCGGTTTTTTATAGTTATAGGCTTTATCCGGAACATTTATTAAAAATGCCTCTTCTTTTCCGATGCATTTAAATCCGTGATATACCATAGGTGGAATCTGAATCAGTTTTGGCTCTTCAAGGCTTAAGAAAAATTCGTTTATCTGCTTAAAGGTCTTTGAGTTATTTCTGGCATCATACAATGCCAATAACACCTTTCCGCTGATACAAACTATACTATCAGTCTGTTTTTTATGGTAATGCCATGCTTTAACTACTCCTGAAAGGGCGGTGGTGATATAAACCTGGCCGAACTTCAAAAAAAGCTCATCATCGTTACGCAGTATTTCCATAAGCCTTCCGCGCTCATCACGGATTACCTTAAGATTTTTTACCCTGACATCCTTTATCATTTTAACTCCTCCTCTAATGAGCAGATAACTTATGGAGTGGAACGACATAAATTATAGCGAAGCGTCTGCGAATTAGACCCTTGACATCTTCGATGTCAAGGGTAAATTCAGACATATCCCGAATGTAGCTTACTTCTCAAGAATAA
>CAZDNS010000046.1:0-13243 GCA_964506845.1 uncultured Planctomycetia bacterium
TCTTTTTATTTTTTAAAAGCAGTTTTCCTACGACCTCTTCAAGCGTCTCAGAGTCTTTACCAAATATATGAGATTTCAGGCGGTTATTTATTATCCGCTCTATTTTTTTTATTTCTTTATCGGCTGTTTTCTCATCATTTGCTTTGGCAGTTATCCTCAGCTCTATCTGATATGGCGAGGCATAGATTCCAACTGTTGTGGGTGGAGAAAGTTTCAAAAGGTCTTTTACCTTTTCATTGACCTTGGACTCAGGAAGCCCCGCTATCTTGATTGTTTTTGATTTAATAAGCCAGTTTGACCCAAAGCGTTTTTTAAGATATGGGATTATAAAATCATCCATCATAGGTTTCATTTCAAATGAGGGGCCTGGAAGCGCTATGAGGATTTTTTTATTATTTTCTAAAATGATGCCCGGGGCAGTGCCTGTTTTATTTTTTATCGGGATAGCCCCTTGGGGAATATACGCCTGACGCCTGTTGCAGATAGGCATAGTTATATCTCGTTTTTTAAAGTGCTCGGATATATTTTTTAAGACAAGGTTGTTTAAAATTAGTTTTCTTCCCGTAAAACCTGAGATAACCTCCATAGTTATATCGTCCACAGTGGGCCCCAAACCGCCGTTGGTTATTATGATGTCCGAACGCCCGCCTGCTATTCTCAGGGCATATAAAAGCCTTTCCTTGTTATCGCCTACAGTGGTCCTGAAAAATACATCTATACCTATGGAAGACAATTTCTGCGAAATATAGGCAGAGTTGGTATCTATGGTATAACCAAGCAGGAGTTCTGTTCCAATATTTAGGATTTCGGCAATCATAATTAAATCAGTAATTGGTGATTAGTAAATGGTAATTATAGATTACCGTGATGTAAATCACAACATATTTTTCTTTACAAAGAGACGGGTGTAAAGGTATAATTTTTGAGTATTTTCATAATAGAAACGTTTAACACCGCAAAAGTGTAAAATAACCTATATAGGCGCAAAGACGCAAAGAGATTTTTGCGATTTAGCGGTTACTAATTTTGCGTTTCAGCGGTTGCAAAAATGGAGGAAAACTGACATGGTCGAGGAGAAAAAGAGAGAACATAAACAAGACGTAAAGACAGAAAAAGATAAAGCCCTTGAGCTTGCATTAGCCCAGATAGAAAAACAGTTTGGGAAGGGTTCGATAATGCGGTTAGGCCAGGATACAAAGTTTGATATACCTGCCATTTCTACGGGCGCAATAGGTCTGGATATCGCGCTTGGTATAGGTGGCGTTCCGAGAGGAAGGGTAGTTGAGATATTCGGCCCTGAAGCCTCAGGAAAGACCACCTTAACCCTTAGCATTGTTGCCAACGTTCAAAGAAGAGGGGGCGTTGCAGCGTTTGTGGATGCAGAGCATGCGTTGGACCCCACGTATTCTAAGAAATTAGGCGTAAATCTGGATGAACTTTTGATTTCCCAGCCGGATACAGGAGAACAGGCACTTGAGATAACGGAAACACTTGTAAGGTCTAATGCGGTTGACGTAGTGGTGATTGACTCTGTTGCGGCGTTAGTTCCGAGGGCAGAGATAGAAGGCGAAATGGGGGACTCACATATGGGCTTACAAGCGCGGCTTATGTCCCAGGCGTTAAGAAAGCTTACCGCCGCTATAAGTAAATCAAAGACCTGCGCCATATTCATAAATCAGATTAGGGAGAAGATAGGTATTATGTTTGGAAATCCCGAGACCACTCCCGGTGGCAGGGCTTTAAAATTTTATTCCTCTGTCAGGCTCGACATAAGGAAGATAGATGTAATAAAATCCCAGGACGCAATTATAGGTTCAAGGGTCAGGGTGAAAGTGGTAAAGAATAAAGTTGCCCCGCCTTTTAAACAGGCGGAATTTGACATAATGCACGATGAGGGCATTTCCAGGTCAGCAAACGTTATAGACACAGGTCAGCTTTTTGGCGTAGTCCAAAAGAGCGGCACATGGCTTACCTATGGCGAACATAAACTTGGCCAGGGTAAGGAAAATGCCAGATTGTATCTTAAGGAAAATCCAAAATTAACGGATGAGATAGAGAAAAAGATAATTGAAGCCGTTGGGAGTAAATCTTAGTCCGTGCTTAAGAAAATATCCCTATTCTTTGTAATTTTTATAAGCCTGTTCTGTTGTAGGATTAGCGCCGAAGAATTAAATTCAAAACGCTCTCCCGACAATGTATTTGATAAGATAAGAAAATCTATTGTTGGAATCAGGACGATACAGAAGAAAAATGACCTCGGCTCCCAGGCGCTCAAGGATATGGATACACGGGAGTTCTTTAATAAATTCTATCCTGAAGCCGGAGGCCTTCTTGAAGGAGATTGCCTATCAGGGGTAGCGATAGATAAAGAGGGGTGGATACTTACTATCTTAGAGCCTGTCAGAGATGCCGAGGAAATCTTTATCATATCTCCAGATGGAAGAAAAGAGGAGGCGGTATTAAAGGGCGAGGATGAGAGGTTGAATTTAGCCCTTCTTAAAGTGGATTCAAGGTTAAATAATACAATAGATATTTCCAAAAAGGATGCCGAAATAGGAGAAAACGTCCTCGCAGCAGGGAACCCGTTTGGCGTATCTGAATTTAGCCACTTTGTAACAAGCGGTATTTTAAGCTCAATAAATCAGAAAATCCCAGAAAGAGATTATCTGAATATTATTCAGACAGATGCGGTAGTTAATCCTCTGAATAACGGCGGACCGCTTGTTAACAAAAAAGGCGAGATAGTAGGAATTAATCTATACGTAAAGAATGCCGGGCCGCTATATTATGCTATCTCGGTAAATTCCAATGCTATAGATTCCATTAAAAAATATAAAAAACTTCAGTATGGATGGGTAGGTATGCGTGTCCAGGAGGAGTTTACCCCGTTAGAGAAAGTTTCCAGCAGGGTTGCGGGTAAAAATATAATTGCCGAAGGTGGTTCAGCGTCACCATTAGAATATTCCATTAAAGATAATTCTCTAACGGGGCTTAAGGGAGAAACAGGCAGCCTTATAGTGGTGGATATAGTGAAAAATGGGCCAGCGGATAAGGCGGGCTTCATGGAGAAAGACATAATAAAATCATTTAACGGCAAAAAACCCAGGGGTGTTAGTGATTTAGCGAGGATAGTTGCGACGAGCGAGGTTGGAAGCAGGGCCTCTGTTAGCGTGATAAGGGATAACAAAGAGATAAATCTCTATGTGAATATTGAGCCAAAACCCAAGCTTAAGAAATAAAGTATCAAATTATTGAGCACTTGAGTTCGTAGAGTTACTAAAGTTCATTAAGTTCATTGAATTAATAGAGCTATATGGTTCAGCGAGTGATAGATGAGTTTACAAGATGAAATTGAATCTGCCAAAGATTCCGCCCTTCGCCTTTTAAGTTACTGCCCTAGAACTACAAAAGAGATTTATGATAGGTTAAAGGAAAAAGGTTTTTCTAAGGTTGGTATAGAGAAGGCTGTTATAATATTAAAAGAAACAGATCTTCTGGATGACCTGAAATTTGCAAGGGATTGGATTTCTTTAAGGTTAGAAAAGGAGCCTTTAGGGATAGAAGGGATAAAAGAAAAATTAAGTTTAAGGGGAATAGACGAGAAAACAATTGATAAGGCACTATTAGATTTTAAAGAAGCTCTCGATGAATACCAGATGGCAAAACGACTTTTGGTCAAACGGCTTAAAACATTGAGAGATTTAGAACCTATCAAGGCTGTTAAGCGGCTGTATCCATACCTGAGAAGGCAGGGTTTCAGCGAGGAAGTAGTTGAGAAAGTATTGAGGGAGAAGTTTGATATAAGTATCGAATAATTGCATACGTAAATCCAAATATTAAAAATTAAAATGCCCGCGTGCCAGAGAACCTGTTCGGCGGGCAGGCAAAATGACAATCCGAAATGTAAAATGAATTAAAAATTTTTGGATTTTGGTATGTCATTTTAATTTTTGGATTTTAAATTTTAGATTAATAAAAATGGATTCCAATACCTTACGACAAAAATTCCTGGATTTTTTTGAGTCAAAGGGGCATACCATTGTGCCGTCTAGTTCCCTTGTGCCAAAGGATGACCCCACCGTCCTTTTTACAAGCGCGGGGATGAACCAGTTTAAGGATAATTTTTTGGGGCGCGTAAAGACACTTAAACGGGCGGCATCGTGCCAGAGGTGTTTAAGGACTGCCGACTTGGAGAACGTCGGAAAGACCGCAGGGCATCATACCTTTTTTGAGATGTTAGGGAATTTTTCGTTCGGTGACTATTTTAAGAAAGAGGCAATAACCTGGGCATGGGAGTTTTTGACAAAGGTGCTTTTGATAGAGGAAAAGAATCTGTGGTGCTCTGTTTACGAAGAGGACGATGAATCATACAAGATATGGAAAGATATAATTAAAATGCCTGAAAATAAAATTATAAAACTGGGGCAAAAGCAAAACTTCTGGCCGTCAAATGCGCCAAGCGAAGGTCCCAACGGCCCCTGTGGCCCCTGCTCTGAGATATTCTTTGACCAAGGAGAGTCTTTTGGTTGTGGCAGAAAAGACTGTTCGCCTGCCTGCGACTGCGGCAGATTTGTTGAGGTGTGGAACTTAGTATTTACCCAGTTTGACAGAAGGGATGGAGGTATTCTGGAACCGCTCTCGAATAAAAATATAGATACAGGTATGGGACTTGAGAGGCTTGCGAGCGTTATGCAAAATGTCTCGACGAACTTTGAAACAGACCTGTTTAAACCAATAATTAAAGAAATCACCAATCACCAATCACCAATCACCAATTACCAATTAACCAATGCAATAAGTGACCATATAAGGGCAGCAGTGTTTGCAATTTGTGATGGCGTTATGCCTTCAAACGAAGAAAGGGGCTATGTGGTGCGGATGCTTATAAGGCGTTCCTCTAACCTTGCGGATAAGATTGGCATTAAAGAGACATTCCTGTATAAATTAGTACCCATTATATCCAGAACTATGAAGGTGCCCTATCCTGAGCTTGATGCAAGAAGGGAGAATATAGCAGAGGTTATTTTAGCCGAGGAGAAGAGATATAAAGAGACGATAAAAAATGCAAGCCTTATGCTAAATGATGAGATAAGCGCCTTGAAGCAGAAGGGCTTAAAAAAGCTTTCAAAAGAAAGTGTCTTTAAATTCTACGACACCTATGGTCTTCCAATTGAGGCTATTGAGGATATTTCAAAGGAAGAAGGTGTGGATATAGACAGGGAAGGATTTCAGGAGTTACTTAAAAAACAGAAAGACTCTTCGCGCAAGTCTTCAGGGTTGTCGCAGGTCATTTTTGCCGAGACCCTTTCGAGTCTTGTTAAATCCTTAAAGGCGAAAACAGAATTTACAGGGTATGCAAGATACGAAGATGCTGGCTGCATAAAGGCTATAATTGTTAACGATAAATTAAACAGGGAAATAGCCTCCGGCCAGACAGGGTATGTTATTACGGATAAAAGCCCATTTTATGGAGAGCAGGGCGGACAGACAGGGGATACGGGCATACTTGAAAAGGCAGGCGTAAAATGCAAAATTCTCGATACAAAGCTTATTGAAAACACCATATTGCATCTGGTTCAAACAGATAACTGCGCACTTAAGGTAGAAGATGAAGTTTTGTTGAAGGTAGATACCGAAAGAAGGAAAAAAATTGCGATACACCATAGCGCCACGCATATTTTACAGGCGGTATTAAGAGAGGTTCTAGGGAAACATGTAGAGCAGTCAGGCTCTCTGGTGACGGATGAGTTCTTCAGGTTCGATTTCTCGCACTTTAAAGACCTCAGCAATAGGGAAATAGCGCGGATAGAAGATTTGGTAAATATTCATATACGGAATTCCCTGAATGTAACCACCGAGATTATGGAATTAGAGGAGGCAAAAGCAAAAGGCGCTATTGCCCTTTTTGGGGAGAAATACGGAAAGTTGGTCAGGGTGGTATCAATAGGAAACATAAGCAAGGAATTATGCGGCGGAACACACGTTGATTTAACAGGCGAGATAGGGATATTTAAGATAACATCCGAAAGCGCTATAGGAGCAAATATGAGGCGTATTGAGGCGGTTGTCGGAGAAAGCGCCCTAAAGAGACTGCGCAATATGGAGGATAGCCTGATAAGACTTAGTGAGGTTTTAAAGACTCCTCAGGATGAACTTCTAAATCAGGTTGAAAAGTTGATAAAATCCCAGAAGGAACTCCAGAAGAAAATAGGGGTTTTAAATTCCCAGCTTGCAAGATATGAAGCAAACGAAATGCTTAAGGAGGCAAAAGAAATTAAAAATATACAGCTTTTTATCCGTAACCTAAAAGGTAGGGACCCTGATTTTTTGAGGACCATATGCGATATTATAAAAGAGAAATCGAAGAGGTCTGTTGTAATCTTGGGCTCAAGCACAGCCTCAGGTGCAGCCTTTGTGGTCTCTGTTTCAAAGGAGTTAAATAAAGAGGGTGTTGATGCGGTTAATTTAGCAAAGGAGATTGCAAAAATCACCGGCGGGACAGGTGGAGGAAGACCCGACCTTGCTCAGGCAGGCGGGAAGAATATATCCAAGATTGATGAGGCATTATCAAATGCAGAAGAGATTATAAAAGGGATTATTTAAAATAAAGGAGGAGTAAGTAGCGAGTAGAGAGAAATAATGAAATGTCCAATTACACAATGACCAATGACGAATAAATTTCCAAATGACCCAATGAATAAAGACTTATAAATTCGTCATTTAAACATTTCAACATTGATTCGTCATTCGCCTGCCTGCCGGCAGGCAGGGGCTTGGTCATTTGTCATTTTTAAATATAGCTACCCGTTACTATTTTCTATTATGAAGGTCATAAAATTTTCCAGCAAGGCATTTACAAAATTATGTAACAGGGCATTCTCAGGAAAGAGAAGACTCGAAGAGATTGTAAAGAAGATTGTTGAGGATGTCAGGTTATACGGTGATGATGCCCTTGTAAAATATACCAGGCGCTTCGATAGGGTAAAACTGCTTCCAAAGCACTTTAAGGTGACAGAAGCAGAGACGAACGGCGCATTCCAGAATATAGACTCAGAGTTTATATCTACATTAAAGATAGCGATAAACAACATAGAGAAATTTTACAGCAGGCAATTAAGAAAATCATGGAGAATAAAGGACGAAGACGGCGCTATTCTGGGAGAGATATACAGGCCTATTGAGAGGGTGGGGGTATATGTGCCGTCAGGCACAGTGCCGCTTGTCTCCAGCGTATATATGAGCGTGCTTCCGGCAAGGATAGCAGGTGTAAAAAAGATTGTTCTGGTAAGCCCGCCTAATGAACACGGCAGTATAAATCCATACATACTGGTTGTGGCAAATCTCTTAAAGGTGGATGAAATATACAAGATAGGTGGTGCCCAGGCGATAGCCGCACTGGCATTCGGCACAAAGACCATTCCAAGGGTGGATAAAATTATAGGCCCCGGCAACAGGTATGTTACAGAGGCAAAAAGGCAGGTATTCGGTTATGTAGATATAGATATGACCGCAGGGCCAAGCGAGATAGGCATAATCGCAAACCAGAATTCCAATAGCGAATTCGTAATTGCTGATTTAAAGGCGCAGGCAGAGCATGACAGGGGGCTTCCAATGCTTGTAAGTTCCTCAAAGTCTCTTATAAAAACCGTGAGGAAGGAACTTGAAAACGGTTTTATAGTCTATGTTAAAAATCTGGATGAGGCGGTTGAGGCGGCAAATAGGTTGGCGCCCGAGCATTTAGAGATAATGGTAAAAAACCCTAAGAAGATACTTAAAAAGATAACCAATGCAGGCGCGGTATTCTTAGGCCCATATAGCCCTGTCAGCGTGGGAGATTACATTGCAGGACCAAGCCATGTGCTTCCTACATCTGGAACAGCGAGGTTTTTCTCAGGATTATGTGTTAACGATTTTATAAAATCAACGCATTTTATATCTTATTCAAGAAAGAACCTTGAGAAGGTAAAAGGCGCGGTTGAAAAACTGACTTCGCTCGAAGGGTTGCCGAAGCATGCGGAGTCAGTCAGGGTGAGGTTTAAATAAAGAAAGAGTCGAATATGAAAAATAACAAACGTATTGCTAAATATTTGTATAAAACAAAAGAGACCGAGATTTCCTGCATATTAAATATTGACGGAAAAGGAAAATCCAACATAAAAACAGGTATAGGATTTTTAGACCATATGCTTGAACTTTTTGCATATCATGGTTTGTTTGATCTGGATATAAGGGTTAAGAAGCAGGACTTGGATGTGGATATACATCACACCAATGAAGATGTAGGGATATGTCTTGGCGAGACTTTTAAAAAAGCGCTTGGAGATAAGAAGGGCATAAAACGTTATGCCACTTTTTTTGTTCCTATGGAAGAGGTTATTGCCAAGGTAAATGCAAGGGTAATTGTGGATGTAAGCGGACGTCCTTTTGTAGATATAAAGTTTCCGAAGTCTGTGTATCAGCTGGTAGGTCAGGATAACTATACTATTGAATACTGCAGGCAGTTTCTTGAGGCATTTTCAAGGCATTCCAGCATAGCGGTGTATGTCAAACTTGAATCTTCTCATGGAACATTTGATCTGCATCACACAGTTGAAGCCATATTCAAGGCGCTTGGCAGGGCGCTGGATGTGGCAACTTCAATAGATAAAAGGAGAAAGGAAGTCCCTTCTACTAAAGGAAGGTTATAAACTCTGAATGTTGATTGCACACCTGCCTGCCGCAGGCAGGGATTTCTAAACTGATGACACAGATTACCTCCATTTATGAATTATCTGTGTAATCTGAATTTTAATCCCTCGCAGAAATCCCCGGGTTTTGGTTCGACTACGTCCCTCGACTTCACTCGGGATAATCCTGAGCGAGCGGAACGAGTCGAAGGACTCACCATCCTGCCTCGGCACCGAGTGCCATGCGTTCTATTGCCTCGGCACGAGGCGAGCCAAGTTGCGGGGGATAGGCCGAGGGGCTCCACTTGATGTAATCGTAATTTCAACAAAATGTTGTTATGATTGCCATAATAGACTACGGTATGGGAAATCTCCGTAGCGTTCAAAAAGCCTTTGAAGAAGTGAATTCAAAGGCTTTTATAACTTCAAGCCCGGTAAAATTATTAAAGGCGGACAAGGTTGTTCTGCCCGGGGTAGGCGCTTTCGGAGATGCTGTAAGAGAACTAAAAAAAAGAAACCTTTATTATAGCCTTAAGGCATTTATTGAAAAAGGCAGGCCTTTTTTCGGTATATGCCTTGGTATGCAGCTATTGTTTAAAAAAAGCGAAGAATCGCCAGCCCAAAAGGGCCTTTCTGTTTTAGGGGGAGAGGTTATAGGTTTTTCAGCTACAAGAAAACTAAAGGTTCCTCAAATCGGCTGGAACCAGGTTGAGTTAATCGCTAGACATCCTTTATTTAACGGCATAGAAGATAGAAGCTATTTTTACTTTGCCCATTCATACTATGTAAAACCTAAGCAAAGGAATATTATAAAAGGTGTAACCGACTATGGAGTCAAATTTACCTCGTTTCTTGCCAAAGAAAATATATTTGCAGTCCAGTTTCACCCCGAGAAAAGCCAGAAGGCAGGACTT
The DNA here is from genome assembly GCA_964506845.1 of uncultured Planctomycetia bacterium. Classification (GTDB taxonomy): domain Bacteria; phylum Omnitrophota; class Gorgyraeia; order VGKN01; family VGKN01; genus CAZDNS01. Next base: position 9,581 of record CAZDNS010000046.1, read on the forward strand.
AGAATTCTAAGGAACTTTGATAAGCTCTGAGAAATTTAAAAATCAAATATCAAAATGCAAAATGACATATAAAAATTCAAAAATGTTTAAAAATTTTGCCTGCCCGCCGAACAAGTTCTTTGGCAGGCGGGGACTTTGGATTGTCATTTTGATATTTACATTTTAATTTTTGGATTTATATATGCTCATAATTCCCGCAATAGACATAATAGACGGAAGGGCTGTGCGGCTGACACAGGGCGATTTTAAAAGGGTTAAGGTATATCCCAATAGCCCTCTTCAATACGCATTGAGGTGGCAGAAAGAGGGCGCAAAACTCCTGCATATAGTTGATTTAGAAGGCGCAAAGACCGGAAGGCCTGAGAATTTTGATGTAATAAAAGAGATTATAAGCAAGATAGATATACCCGTAGAGATCGGAGGCGGCATAAGAAGTGAGTCTCTTATATCTAAATATCTTAAGATAGGCGCAGAATTCGTCGTTGTCGGCACAAGGGTATTGATTGATAAGGGGTTTCTTAAAAGGGTTATTTCTAAATATAAAGATAAGATTATTGTAAGCGCAGATTCTAAGAATAATCTTATAAAAATAAGCGGCTGGAAGAAAAAAACCGATATCAATGCCATTGATTTTATCAGGGAACTGGAACATCTCAAGGTAAAAAGAGTTATCTTTACGGATATTTCAAGAGACGGCATGCTGAAAGGCACAAATATAGAAGCCATAAAAGATATATGTTTGAATACGAAAGATATTGAGGTGGTTGCTTCAGGCGGAATCTCAAGTTATTCCGATATCCTGAGGTTAAGGTCGTTGAAGGAAGATAGGTTATTCGGCGCGATAATCGGAAAAGCGCTTTATGAGAATAAAATCTCATTAAAGAAGACTCAAGACTTATGCTTGCAAAAAGAATAATTCCCTGCCTTGACATAAAAGACGGCAGGGTTGTAAAAGGAGTAAGGTTTCTAAACCTTAAAGACGCAGGAGACCCTGTTTCTAATGCCTCCTTTTATGACAGCCAAGGCGCTGATGAGCTTGTATTTCTGGATATAAGCGCAAGTTTTGAAAAAAGAAAGATACTCTTAGAGGTCGTAAAAAAGGTCGCAGAAGAGATTTTTATACCCTTTACCGTAGGCGGCGGCATAAGAGATATTGACGATATAAGGACGCTCTTAAACTCCGGATGCGATAAGGTCTCTATAAATACAGCAGCCATAAAAACGCCTTCGCTTATAGATAAATCCTCAAGGCGTTTCGGCAGTCAATGCATAGTGGTTGCAATAGATGCAAAACTCTCAGGAACCAACAAATGGCAGGTATTCATAAATGGCGGAAAGACTCCCACGGGAGTTGACGCGGTAAAATGGGCTAAGGAAGCCGCTAAAAGAGGTGCGGGCGAGATTTTACTTACCAGTATGGATAAAGACGGCACAAAAGAGGGTTATGACCTGAAACTTACAAAGCAGATAGCAGAAGCCGTGAATATTCCGGTAATCGCATCTGGCGGAGCAGGCAATCTAAGACATCTATATGAGGCATTAAGAGCCGGCGCAGAAGCAGTGCTTGCCGCATCTATATTTCATTACAGGGAATACCCTATTAAAAAGGCAAAGTTATATTTAAAAGAGAAAGGGATTAACGTAAGATTATGAATAAAAAACTGAAGATAAAATTTAATAAAGATGGGCTTATTCCTGTTATAATACAGGATTATAGGAATAATCAGGTTTTGATGGTTGCCTATATGAACCAAGAGGCTTTTGATTTAACCCTTAAGACAAATAAGGTTCACTTCTTCAGCCGCTCGAGGAACAAACTCTGGCTTAAAGGTGAGACCTCGGGGAATTTCCAGCTGGTTAAATCGATATATTTCGACTGCGACCTTGATACCCTTCTTATAAAGGTATCTCAAAAAGGCGGTGCCTGTCACGAGGGCTACAAGAGATGCTTCTTTAGAAAACTAACGCCAAAAGGCGATTTAAAGGTTATAGAAAATAAGGTATTTGATGAGAAGAAGGTATATAAAAAAGTAACTCGTAATCAGTAATTAGTAATTATAAAGATTTTTCAATTACCAGTTACGAGTTACCAGTTACCAATTACTAAGTTTTTACTATGTGCACCCCAAACGAAAAAGAATTCTTAAAAAAAGCTAAGAAAGCGAACGTAATCCCTATTTACAAAGAGATAGTTGCGGATATGGAAACGCCTGTCTCTGCGTACATAAAACTCGATAAAGGGAAATATTCATATCTGCTTGAATCTGTTGAGGGCGGGGAAAGGCTTGCCAGATATTCCTTTTTAGGAATAAATCCCTCCCTGGTATTTACAAGCAGGGGCAAAAGGATAACTATAACGAAGGGTGGAAGGAAAACTACCTTCGTCACAGCGAAAGACCCGCTTTATGAGATAAAAAGGATTATGTCAAGCTTCACCTTTGCAGGCGATTTGAGCCTTCCGAGATTTTGCGGCGGGTTTGTGGGATATATCGGCTATGATATGGTCAGGTTTTTTGAGGATATACCGGATAAGAACTCAAATGAACTGGGTTTTCCGGATTCCGTATTTATTCTTTCCGATGAACTTCTGGTATTCGACCATATAAATCATACCATAAAGGTGGTTATAAATGCGCATATAAAGGATAATCCAAAACTTGAGTATAGACGTTCTAAAGAAAGGATAGACTGTATTATAAATTCTCTTGAAAAATCTGTCAGGATAGAGCCATTTTCGGCAGGCGATACAGGAGGGTTTAAATATCCGATTAAAAGCAGCGTCTCAAAAAACGGATTTATTGATATGGTTAAAAGGGCAAAGGAATATATCAGAAATGGCGATATAATCCAGGCGGTGCTATCCCAGCGCTTTAGGCTAAGGTTTAAATCAAAACCCTTTGATATATACAGGGCGCTTCGCTCCATAAACCCCTCGCCCTATATGTTCTATTTAAAATACGGCAATTTAAAATTAATCGGCTCATCTCCTGAGATACACGCGCGCTGCGAAAACAGAACTGTGCAGTTAAGGCCCATTGCCGGCACAAGGCGCCGCGGAAGAAGTGAAGAAGAGGATTTAAAATTAGAAAAGGAACTTCTTAAGAGCCCAAAAGAGAGGGCTGAGCATATAATGCTCGTTGACTTGGGAAGAAATGACATAGGAAGGATTAGCCAACCCGGCACGGTCAGGTTAAGCGAACTTATGGTTATAGAAAGATATTCTCATGTAATGCATATTGTAAGCGAATGCACGGGAAAACTTAAATCAGGCTCTGACCAGTATGATGTGATAAGGGCTACATTTCCTGCGGGCACGGTAACAGGCGCTCCGAAGGTAAGGGCTATGGAGATAATAGATGAACTTGAGAATGTAAAGAGGGGTCCCTATGCAGGATGTATCTGTTATTTCAGTTTTAACCAGAATCTGGACAGTTGTATAACAATCAGGACTATTATGGTTGAAGATAGTACCGCCTACATTCAGACAGGTGCTGGCATAGTAGCAGATTCTAATCCTGCTAAAGAATACGAGGAGACAAAGAATAAGGCAAGAGCCCTTTTTAAGGCAATAGAAATGGCAGAATTAAACAAAAGACAATTTAAAACTTAAAATGCAAAAATTAAAATCACAATCCAAAATTCAAAATTTTTTAAAACATTTTT
>CAZDNS010000047.1:0-13183 GCA_964506845.1 uncultured Planctomycetia bacterium
GATAGACCATCCTCTTCCTTTAAAGGATGGGTCTTATGCTCATTCGTAAACTTGGACTTAAGTGCAACATTACTTAATGTGCTTGTATTAATTTCGCGATTTAGCGGTTACAGATTTTGCGTTTCAGCGGTTACAAAAAGGAGGTAATGAAAAATGAAATTGCTGGACAACAGGGATAACTTAAAAGAACTAGTGGAGAAGTTAAATTTTAAAGAGAAGGTTGAGAGGTCACTCGCCCTTATCAGAGAGGCATATGCGAAATATGGCGATGGGCTGGTAGTAGCAAATAGCCTTGGTAAGGATTCGGTCTGCGTGTGGGACCTGGCTAAGAGAGTTAGCCCCAAGATACGCGGGTTTATAGTTACTACCAGATTTAAACCAAAAGAGACCATAAGGTTTATGAATGAAATGGTGGCAAAGTACCCGGAGCTTAAGGTATATAAAAGCGATATCCAAATACCCGATAGACTTTATGAGACCGACCCTGACAGATGCTGCGACCTCTTAAAGGTAGAGCCCACTCGCAGGGCGGTTGAGGAAATGAAGGTAAAATGCTGGATTACGGGCCTGCGCTGCACAGAGGGCAGAACGCGCACAGACTATAAGGAGGTTGAGGAGAGGGATAAGGACCTCCTGAAGCTAAACCCTATTCTAATATGGAAGGAAAGAGAGGTTTGGCAATATCTGGCAGTATATCAGGTAAGGGTCAACCCTCTTTACGCTGTCGGATATCGTTCGTTAGGATGCGAGCCCTGCACAAAAATAACCAGCGATGGGAACGAACGCGCAGGCAGGTGGATAGGCACAAGTAAATGCGGCGGGGAATGCGGTATTCACACCAGGCCCTTAAAGGTAGATACGCAGGGCGATGGCATATAGAAAAATTAGGAGAAAGATATGAAAACCCTTTCTGTGTTATTAATTGTTATAATCTTTACCTTTTCATCAATATATGCTGACTCTTCGGATGACATAAAACCCAGATTAACCTCTATGCTTGGAGGTTCTAATTTTTGCTATAAGTATCAATCGGAGGATGTGAGATATTTTATCGGGTTTGATAGTGTTAATAATTCGCCAGCCGTGATCGTATCTCTCAGCAATCTAAAGGGTTCAAAGGTTGAAATTCCGCTTTTGGTATCCGTTAAAAGGCATAGCGATGGGAGTTTTTTAATTGATAGAATGGGAATATTTAATGATGGCTCCATAAACCCGCAAGAAAAAGAGGGATATATAAAAGGTAAGGATAATTATCTCAAGCAGTTTATAAATAAAAATATCACTGACGAATTTAAGGTAAAAAAAGACCTTGATGCCATAACAGGCGCATCTCCTACCAGCTGGTTCATAGCGCATACGGCTGGGGTGCAGGCAAAACACATCGCAGGAATTTATAATGACAGCGAGCTCCTGAAAGAAGCGTTTAACAAGAAGAAGTATTTGAATAAGCTTGAGGCATATTAAATTTAGTTACGCATGGTTAAGTTACTTTTGCTTGTAATAGTTTCTGTATTTTTTGCCCTTAATATGGGCGGAAGCGGTATAGCGCCTTCTTTTGCTGCAAATTGGGGAAGTAAACTTATAAAGAAAAGTCAGGCTATGCTGCTATTTGCACTTTTTGTTATACTTGGAGCAGTTTTTTTAGGGAGAAGTGTTAGTTTAACGCTGGGCAAAAGCTTAATACCCCAAAAATTTATAAATTTGGATAGTATCTTAATTATTCTGACAGCTGCGACATTAAGTCTTTTTTTAGCTAATATTCTAAAAATACCTCAATCTACGAGCCAGGTTACAGTTGGGGCTATCGTAGGAGCAGGATTATATTTTAGGCATCTGTATGTAAAAACCTTGTTATTTAAGATTATTCCGATGTGGTTTATTTTACCTTTTTTATCATACCTTTTAACTTTTTTGTTGTATAAGATTGTTTATCCACCCCACCATAACAATCTCCATATTTATCAAAAGTTATTTGCTAACCGTCATAACTTGAGGTTATCCAGCATAATAAGCGGATGTTATGTCGCCTTTGCTATTGGTTCAAATAACGTAGCCAATGCGGTTGGTCCTTTAAATGGGGCAGGTCTGGTTAGCGTAGAACTTGGATTAATATTAGTTGCTCCCTTATTTGGATTAGGGGCTTGGCTTATGGGTAAGGGGACGCTTGAGACTGCCGGAAAAGAAATTATTCCGCTGGGGTTGGTTTCAGGGACACTCGTATCTTTTGTTACCGCAACATTGCTAATATTTGCGTCTATCTTGGGAATACCGCAGTCATTAGTTCAACTTAATCTTTCTTCTCTTATTGCAATTAGTTGTCTAAAGGATGGACATAAGCATACGTTAGATAAGCGGTTGACGAGAAAAACATTCGCTATTTGGACGCTTACCCCGATACTTTCTGTAATAGTGTCATTTTCGCTTTTATCTTTATTTGTTAAGAAATAATTAAATGATTGAAATAACAAAAGAGACTGCCATGCAAATGATAGAGCATTCAAAAGGAGAATATCCCAATGAGGCATGCGGTATTGTAGGAGGAAATAGTTCAAGGGCAACTGCCATATTTAAGATGGCTAATACGGATAAGAGCCCTTCAAGTTTCTTTATGGACCCAAAGGAACAGCTTAAGGCGATGAAGGAATTAAGAGAAAGGAATATGGAGATGCTTGGAATTTATCATTCTCATGTGGCATCAAGGCCGTATCCCTCCCAAAGGGATGTAGAAATGGCATTTTATCCCGAGGTATCTTATCTGATAGTCTCACTTAGCAATATGGATAAACCCGAAATTCGCTCCTATAAGATAACGGAAAATAAAATTGAGGAAGAGCCTGTAAATTATGTCTGATATATTTCCAACTTTAAGGCTAAGAAGGTTAAGATATCTTAAGTCGATAAGGGATTTGGTAAGAGAAACCCGGTTGTCCCCAGAAAGCCTTATAATGCCGTATTTTGTTGTGGAGGGAAGAAATAAAAAAGAGCCCATTCCGTCTATGCCGGAGATATTTAGATTCTCGGCAGATAATCTAATCAGGGAAATAGGCGAGATAGGCAAATTAGGAATCAGGGCTATTTTGCTTTTTGGAGTTACGAATAAAAAAGATAATATAGGAAGCGAGTCTTTTAACGAGGATGGTATTTTGCAGAAGGCTATAAGAAGCGTAAAATCAAAGTTTCCTGATATAGCGGTTTTTTCAGATGTGTGCCTGTGCGGTTATACGAGCCATGGGCATTGTGGGATAGTAAAAAAATCAAAAATCAAAAATCAAAAATCAAAAATACAAACCAAAATTCGAAATTTTTATATTGATAATGATGGAACATTAAAAATTTTAACTAAGATAGCTCTATCGCATGCGGAGGCAGGGGTGGATTTTGTGGCGCCTTCAAGCATGATGGATGGCCAGGTTAGGGCGATAAGAGAAGGTTTGGATAAAAACGGGTTCCAGGATGTAGGGATATTGGCTTATTCCGCAAAATATGCCTCAAGTTTTTACGGGCCTTTTAGAGAGGCATTAGATTCGACTCCCAGATTTGGCGACAGGGCTTCCTATCAGATGGATGTGTCAAATACAAGAGAGGCTTTACGTGAGATAGGAGAGGATATAAAAGAAGGCGCTGATATTGTAATGGTAAAACCTGCGCTTTCTTATCTGGATGTTATAAGAGAACTTAAGGCAAGTTTTAACATACCCCTTGCTGCCTATAATGTAAGCGGAGAATATTCGATGGTTAAGTTTGCAGCGAAAGAGGGTATATGCGATGAGAGGAAGATGGCACTTGAAATTCTCACTTCAATAAAAAGAGCAGGTGCAGATATTATAATAACCTATTTTGCCAAAGAGGCCGCAAGATGGATAGAATAAGTAAAAAATTGTTCAAAGAGGCTAAAGGCCTTTTCCCCGGCGGGGTAAACAGCCCTGTCAGGGCTTTTAATTCGGTTGGTGGAAATCCGATATTTATCAAAAGGGCAAAGGGTTCGAAGATATTTGGAGCCGACAACAAGCAATATATAGACTATGTTATGTCTTGGGGAGCACTTATATTGGGACATAGTAATAAGGCAGTGGTGGAAGAGTTAAAAGAACACTTGGACGAAGGGACAAGTTTCGGCGCTCCCCATAAATTAGAGATAGAATTTGCAAGAGAGATAAAAAAGGCGATGCCTTTTATAGAGCGGATGAGATTTGTCAATTCAGGGACAGAGGCAACAATGAGCGCTATCAGGCTTGCGAGGGGATTTACAGGAAGGAGCATTGTTATTAAATTCAGTGGTGCCTATCATGGTCATGTGGATTACCTTTTAACCGAGGGTGGTTCTGGGATAATGAGTCTTAATGTGCCAAACAGTATGGGCGTGCCTAAGGGTTTCTTAAAAGATACGGCTGTGCTTGCGTATAACAATTTAGAAGCAATAGGTGAATTTTTAAGATTAAGGCATAAAGAGGTGGCGTGTATCATAGTAGAACCCATAGCGGCAAATATGGGAGTAGTGCCTGCCAAAGAGGATTTTATAAAAGGGCTTAGAGAATTATCTAATCGCTATGGAATAGTCTTGATATTTGATGAGGTTATAACCGGTTTTAGGCTTTCCTTTTCAGGCGCTCAGGGCTACTTCGGAATAAAGCCGGACCTTATATGTTTGGGTAAGGTTATCGGAGGGGGTTTACCTATAGGCATATATGGAGGAGGAAGGGATATAATGGAACTTGTTTCTCCGCTTGGCGGCGTGTATCAGGCAGGCACGCTCTCAGGAAATCCGGTAGCCCTTAGAGCAGGCTTAACCACCCTAAAAGAGATAAAAAGAATAAAGGGTTTTTATACTGAGCTTAAGTCAAGAACTGAATATCTGACTCGTCAAATAAGACTTATGGCAAAAAGATTGAATGTAGCCCTAAGGATTAACAGCGTTTCATCTATGTTCACGCTTTTTTTTACAAATCAAGAGGTATATGATTATGAAAGCGCAAAGAGGACAGATACCTCGCTATATAGCAGGTTTTTTCATCTGATGCTAAAGCAGGGTATATACCTTGCGCCATCCAACTTCGAGGCAAATTTTTTATCAACCGCACATAGAGAGAAAGATTTAGAAAAAACCCTTAAAGCGTGTATGTTTGCGCTAAAGAGGTTAAAAAAATAACAAGAGGAGAAACAGGTATGATGAACATTCTTGTAAATGGCAAAAAGGAATCCTTAAATGAAGGTGCTACCATTAACACTATTTTGTCAGGTCGCAAGATAAGGCCTGAGGTTGTAACAGTTGAGCTAAATGACAGTATAATTGATAGAAAATCTTACGATTCGGCTTCCTTAAAAGAGGGCGACAAGGTAGAGCTTGTTTTCTTTATGGGCGGCGGAACTCACAACACAAAAATAGCAAAGGATGCGCTTGATTTAATAGGGAATACTCCCATAGTAAGGCTTAACAGGATGGTTGGCAAGGATATGGCAGAGATATTGGCTAAACTTGAATCCTTCAATCCGGGCGGAAGCGTAAAGGACAGGATTTGTCTTAGTATGGTAGAGGATGCTGAAAGAAAAGGCCTTCTAAAAGAAGGCTCAACCATAATTGAACCCACGAGCGGAAATACCGGGATAGGCCTTGCTGTGGTGTGCGCGGTTAAGGGGTATAAACTTATTCTTACTATGCCTGAAACTATGAGTCTTGAGAGGATTTATATTCTTAGGTCATATGGCGCAAAGGTAATACTTACGCCTGGCATAGAAGGGATGACTGGAGCGATAAAAAAGGCAGAGGAACTGCTTAAAAAAACGTCCCATGCCTTTATGGCTCAGCAATTTAAAAACCCGGCAAATCCCGAGATTCACCGAAGAACCACCGCAAGAGAGATTCTGGATGCAACAGACGGCAAGCTCGATGCCTTTGTCGCAGGAGTAGGCACAGGCGGAACTATTACAGGGGTAGGCGAAATTTTAAAAAAGCTAAACCCCGCTATAAAAATAATCGCAGTAGAGCCCTCTGCCAGCCCGGTGTTATCAGGTGGTAAGGTTGGCCCTCATAAGATTCAGGGCATAGGCGCGGGTTTTGTCCCGGAGGTGTTAAACCGCAGTATTATAGATAAGATTTTTACTGTGGCGGATAACGATGCCTTTAATACCTCAAGGCAACTTGCCAGAAAAGAGGGGCTTTTCATGGGCATATCCGCAGGCGCTGCCTGTTTTGTTGCATTGCAGGTTGCGAAAGAACTGGGTAAGAACAAAAGAGTGGTTACTGTATTCCCGGATACAGGAGAGAGATATTTTAGTATGGAACAATATTTTGAAGGGTAAAAGTGGGTCCTGTCAAGGTTTGGTTTTCGCTGCACCGTTTGTCCTGCCCCAGCGAGGCAGGACTGCACTCGGTGATTTTTCTTGCTCGCCCTCGCTTATGCTCGGGAACCATGCCCGCTTCGAAAAATCAACGTGCGACTCAAACACAAACCTTGCCACCCATTTAAGTTAACTGGGAGGTAGAATATGGCAGATGAACATATTAAAGAATTTGAAAGACTTGGTCAGCGGTTTAAAGAAGAAGAAAAGACATTAAAGGTAGATTTTGAGGAATTAAAGGCGGGCGGTTTTATAAAACAGAGGCAGAAAGACCTTTTTACCGTGAGGTTAAAGGTTCCTGGCGGAAGGCTTCCCATTTCAAAACTTAAAAAGATTGCGGAGATAGTAGCGAAGTATAGCGGTGGTGATTATGTCCATATAAGCTTCAGGCAGTCGGTTGAAATACCTTATGTCCATATCAAAGATTTCAATAATCTCGTAAAGGAGCTGAAAGAGGTTGGCCAGGAGGTTGCCTCCTGTGGAGCAAGGGTGAGGGTGCCTACTGCCTGCAGCGGATGCGAATATAACCCGCGCGGTATCTCCGATACCCAGAGATTTGCCCAGGAAGTAGATAAGCGCTATTTTGGAAAGCCACAGCATCACAAATTTAAGATTTCTTTCTCCGGCTGCCCTATTGATTGCGCAAGGACAAAGGAGATGGATTTGGGTTTTCAGGGCGAGGTTGAGCCGAAATGGGATGAGCCGACTTGCATAGGTTGTAGGCTGTGCGCAAAGGTATGCCCTACCAGTGCAATAATAGCAGATAAAGATACAGGCAAACCCCATTACTATCCTGACAGGTGTATCTATTGTGGCCAATGCATAAAGGTATGCCCGACAGATTCCTGGTGTGCATATAGAACAGGTCATTGCATCAGAATTGGTGGCAAGCATGGGTATGTTCCGCGTCCAGCAGATACTGTAGCCCATCTAATTCCAGATAATAGAATATTTGATATTATAGACAAGACCCTTGAGTGGTATGAAAAGAACGGACAAAATCGCGAGCGCATAGGAAATACTATTGATAGGATGGGTATTTCCAAGTATTTAGAATTTATGGGAGATTTATTAAAATGGGTAACATAGAGTTTAATGAGAGCCTTGACCTGACAGGCGTAGCCTGCCCTATGAATTTTGTAAAGACTAAACTTAAGATTGAGGAGATGGCGAAAGACGAGGTTTTAGAGGTTATTCTGGATGACGGTGAGCCTATCCTGAATGTGCCGAAGAGCCTTAAGGAAGAGGGGCATAAGGTATTAGCAATTTTGCCCTTTGAGAACAGATTTAAGTTGTATGTGAAAAAACAATAATATATAATATCCCAAAAATAAAAAAGAGAGCATGAGTTTGTTAAAATGGCGATTACACAGATTAAAGGTCAGATTACACGGATAGGTTATCGAAGAGACAATCTGTGTAATCAGTGTCAAAGGATAAAATATTTATATGCTCTTGAGTAACAATAAGTTCCATGTAGTGAAAGAGAGGTATTAACTTGAGTTTCGTAAAAGGTCTTAAATGCAGGGAATGTGGCAGAGAATATCCAAAGAGGGCCGTATACGTGTGCGAATTCTGCTTCGGCTCCTTAGAGGTGGACTACGATTATCCGAAGATAAAAGCCCATCTGACAAAAGAGATTATCTCTTCAAGACCTGATAACCTTTGGAGATATAAGGAACTGCTTCCCCTTGACAGCGAACCCACGGTTGGTCTTAATTCCGGTTTTACCCCTCTGATAAGGGCAGAAAACTTAGCAAGGGTCTTCAAGGTTAAAGAACTCTACATAAAGGATGATTCTGTCTGTCATCCCACGCTATCCTTTAAGGACAGGGTGGTGGCAGTAGCCCTATCAAAGGCAAGGGAATTCGGGTTTGATACAGTTGCCTGCGCCTCAACAGGCAACCTTGCAAATTCGGTAAGCGCGCAGGCGGCAAAGGCAAACCTAAAAAGATTCATCTTTATACCCGCAGACCTGGAATTAAGCAAGGTGTTGGGCTCGCTCGTGTATCAGCCCAACCTTATTGCAGTAGAGGGTAATTACGACGAGGTTAACCGATTATGCAGCGAGATAGCGAGCAGATTCAAATGGGCATTCGTGAATATTAATATAAGGCCTTACTATGCGGAGGGCTCCAAGACCTTCAGTTACGAGATAGCCGAGCAGCTTGGCTGGAAGGCTCCGCAAAATATAATAGTCCCTGTTGCGGGCGGCTCCCTAATCTCAAAGATCCTAAAAGGGTTGAAGGAGTTTCATAAACTTGGATTCATTGATGAGCCAAAAACAAAAATTTATGCTGCCCAGCCGCATGGATGCTCTCCTGTCGTAACTGCAATAAAGGAAAATAGCGATATCATAAAACCGGTTAAGCCTAAGACCATCTCAAAAAGCCTTGCCATAGGAAACCCTGCAGACGGTTATTATGCAGTGGACACTGTAAGGTCAACCGGAGGGTGGGCAGAAGAGGTTACGGACAACGAGATTATCGAGGCAATAAAATTACTCGCCGAGTGCGAAGGTATTTTTACAGAGACCGCAGGAGGCGTTACAGTTGGAGCTACTAAGAAACTGATAGAGGAGGGTAGAATCCCCAAAGATGAGCCTATAGTTATCTGCATAACTGCCCATGGGCTTAAGACACAGGAGGTTCTTTTAGATAACCTTGCAAAACCGATTAAGATAAAACCACATATTGAGGCGTTTGAAGAGGTCTTAGAGAAAGAGAAACTGATATAAATTTAAAGGAGATGATACGATAACAGATCCCTCGCTTAAACATACTGAAAATTTTTCAAAATTTTCAGTATAAGCTTCGGGATTAATTCCGACATACAAGTTATCTCGTCCCTCGGACTCCATAACTTGTGTCGTCATTAAGGAGATGGTACGATAACAGACCCCTCGCTTATACACCCTGAAAATCTCTTCGATATTTTCAGTGTAAGCTCGGGGTTAATTCGCCCAAACAACTTACGCTCACGCACTACGTTTGTTCCGTAAGTTGTGGGCTCATTAAGGAGCACACTATATGGCTATAAAGGTTAGAATACCCACACCCTTACAGAAACTGACTGAAAATAAGGTAGAGGTTGACGCGAGCGGCAAAACAATAACAGAGCTTATACAGAATCTGGATAAGAAATACCCCGGCATCAAGGAAAGGGTCTGCGATGAGAAAGGAAAGGTTCGGAGATTTGTGAATATCTATCTCAATGAAGAGGATATAAGATTTTTGAATAAGGAAGAGACTTCTCTTAAGGATGGCGACGAGGTTTCCATTGTGCCGGCAATAGCAGGTGGATGCTAAAAAGGGATTTAAATGAGAAAGAATATTGCCATAATTGTAGTTGATATGATAAATGATTTTGTGACAGGCAGATTGGGCAGCCATAGAGCGATGTCTATAGTTAGGAACATAAGAAGGGTCTTGGATTTTGCTAAAGAAAAAGAACTTAAGGTTATATATGTTCAGGACTGCCACAAAAGGAGTGATTTTGAATTAGCCATATGGGGGCCTCATGCCTTATGCGGCAACCCCGCCTCAAAAACCATAAAGGAGTTAGCTCCCCAAAAGGGAGATATCTTATTAAGAAAAAATACCTATAGTAGTTTTTTTAATACAGGGTTAGATAATATACTGAAGAAACTTAAGATAAGGGAAATTGTAATTATGGGAACAAGCACGGATATCTGCGTTCAGCATACTGCAGCAGACGCCTTTTTCAGGGGGTTTAAGGTAGTTGTACCCAAGGATTGTGTAACCTCAATAGATGCCAAGACGCACAGTAGCAGTCTTAAATATATGCAGAAGATGTATGGCGCAAGGATTTTAACCTCAAGAGAGTTTATAAGAGCATATGCCCAGATTTAACCTATCAAAAGAAGAGGATATTTTAAGGGGAGACACTACAGATATATACTTTGTCCGGACAAAACAGATTCTTACGCATTACAGGATAGGTAAGAAGATAGCCTACTCTGAATTTACCTGCGGCAGTCTTCCAAACGCTTATAATTGGGCGGTATTCTGTGGTCTGGATGAGGTATTGGAGTTGTTTAAGGGGTTTAATGTTGACCTTTTTGCCATCCCGGAGGGAACGGTATTCCCCGCGCTTGATGTTACAGGTGTAAGAGTACCCGTTATTACTGTTGAGGGGCCTTATGGAGATTATGCTATTTACGAGACCCCGGCATTAGGATTTATATGTCAGGCAACAGGCATTGCTACCAAGGCCGCAAGGCTAAGAAAGCTCTCAGGAGATTTACTTATCCTTTCCTTTGGCATAAGGCGGATGCATCCAGCAATTGCGCCTATGATTGATAGAGCAGCATATATCGGTGGCTGTGATGGTGTCTCCAGTATAATCGGAGCAAAGACGATAGATAAAACGCCTATGGGCACAATGCCCCATGCACTTGTGGTTATGTTCGGTTCATCTAAAGAGGCTTTTGGTTCATTTGATAAGGTGATGCCAAAGGATGTAAAACGCATTATGCTTATCGATACCTATCTTGACGAAAAACAGGAGGCGCTTTTAGCAGTTGAGGCACTTGGGAAAAAACTGGAGGGTGTAAGATTGGATACCCCATCATCCAGAAGGGGAGATATGGCACAGATTGTCCATGAGATAAGATGGGAACTTGACCTAAGAGGTTTTAAAAACGTCAAGATTATCGTCTCAGGTGGAATAGGTGAAGATGATATACCCGGGTTGGTAAAAGCAGGCGCCAACGGATTTGGTATAGGAACCTCAATATCAAATGCAAAGGTGGTTGACTTTGCAATGGATATAGTTGAACGTGAGGGTAAACCCTGCGCAAAAAAGGGGAAGTTTTCAGGAAAGAAACAGGTTTTTAGGTGTCCCAAATGTTTTGGTTTTCTTGTCCTGCCCTTTGGTTCAAAAATACCTAGTTGCCCGAGGTGTAAAGCGCAGATGAAAAGCCTGCTTAAGCCGTATATTAAAAAAGGAAAATTATTAGAAGAATATCCATCGGTTGACAGGATAAGGGATTATGTAAAAAATCAACTAAGGAATATAAAATTAAATGGTGAATAAACTAACCGAAGAGCAGATAGAAAGATACAGCCGCCAGATTATACTTCCGGAGGTCGGAGGCCAGGGCCAGAAGAAATTACTAAGCGCGAAGGTTTTGATTGTAGGCGCAGGAGGTCTCGGCTCTCCCTGTGCGTTATATTTAGCCAGCGCAGGCATAGGCCATATAGGTATTGTGGATTCCGATAAGGTAGAACTGAATAATCTTCAAAGGCAGATTTTACATTCTACCGAATCGGTAGGCACTAAGAAAGTGGACTCTGCCAAGGAAAGGATAGATAGGTTAAATCCGGATGTCAGGGTAGATACTATAAGCGTACGGCTCACATCAGAGAATATAATGGACATAATCAAAGACTATGATTTTATAATAGACGGGAGCGATAATTTTCCCACGAGGTATCTGGTTAATGATGCCTGCGTTATGCTGAATAAACCTTTTTCCCATGGAGGGATATTCAGGTTCGATGGTCAGGCATTTACGATAGTTCCGGGGGAGGGGCCCTGTTACAGGTGTCTTTTTTCAGAACCGCCTCCACCCGGCCTTGTTCCGAGCTGTCAAGAGGCAGGTATATTAGGAGCAGTTGCCGGCATAATAGGCGTTATACAGGCAAACGAGGCTTTAAAGTTTATCCTTGGGATTGGAGAACTTTTGGTAGGAAAACTTTTAATTTTTAATGCCTTAAATTCTAACTTTCGAACCGTAAAGATACCAAGGGATGAGAACTGTCTGGTTTGCTCTTCCAAGCGCACCATAACCAAGTTGATTGACTACGAAGAGTTCTGCGGTATAAGGAGTAAACAAAAATCAAATGAAACCCAGACTTATGGAACGGAGTGAACATAAGTATGTTGGTTGAATTTGCCCAGCACTAATTTTTCAGGTAAGTTTAGCCAGAGTAGAAAATTAGTGCTGGGTTAATTCGCAAGACGCCCCAAAACTTCGGGACTATAATTTACGTCGCTACGCTCCATAAATTGTCTGCTCATTAAAGGAGGCTATAAATGGCTAAGAAGATGGTGCATCTCATATTTCCCCAGAAACTTATCAAAAAACCCGTCATCTACACAATGTCTAAGAAATTTGACCTTATTCCAAATATAAGACGCGCCAAGGTTACCGAGACAATAGGCGAGATGTCGCTTGAGATAGAAGGCTCTAAAGACAACCTTGATAAAGGCATAAAATATCTTTCCAAGCTCGGCATAAAGGTAGAATCTATAGTAGGCGATATAGTAGAATAACTAACCTCATTAGAGAATCACATATAAGTATTTACCCAAAGCCTTTTCTGTAGTAAGAGATAAACCTACCTACCAAATACCTCTGTTAATATTATACGTGCGATATTCTTAGCCAAAAGCCTATTTCCTTTTTCAGTGCAGTGACCAAAGTCACCACCTATCATATCAATAAAATAGTCGCTATAACCTTCTTTTCCGACAACTTCTTTAAAAATCTGTTCATTATCTACAAAAATAATATCTGTCTGAGCTTCAAATATTTTTCTTAGAGGTTTTATACTACGCATTGGATATTGCACGCAGACAAGTTTTATCCTCCTTTTATCCAGAATCTCCTTGAGTTTATGGTAGTTATTAACTGTTATAGGGTTATAGTTACCTAAACTTAACTTTTCTGCCTTATGATAGTATTCCTTGGCAAGTGTGTACTGACCAGTTTCATCATATATAGTTGCCAATGTAGCGTATAGTCTAGGAATTTGTTCTGGCAGCTTCTTAAAGCACTCCTCTGCCTGTTGGAACTTACCCTGTATTTGGTATAACCATC
>CAZDNS010000048.1:0-12994 GCA_964506845.1 uncultured Planctomycetia bacterium
GCCGTGGTCTTCTGCGTAGGCGGATAAATAAGATAATTATGGTTTTTAATACACCTAAAATATTTTTAATACGGAATGCCTTTGACCTTCCGTATTGCCTTTCCTTAAGGAGCATACCCACCTGCGCATAGGAACGGCCGGATTTTATCAGCTTTACCAACGCCTCTGCCTGAAAGGCAAAGCTGTCAGTGGAAAGGGCAACTGATCTTATCAGTTCCCTCCTGTGGATTACAGGCCCATTGTAATAATTTAATTTCAGATTAAAAAGAAAATTCAGCGTCTTAGTAAAAATAAAAGAGATAAACCTTCTTAATAATGACCTTGCGCGGTAGTTAATGGTGTATGGAATAACAATGTCGCTCTTGCCAATTGCCCTGTACATCTCGTTTATTGAATCCACTGAAATTTCATTATCTCCGGGAATCATACTTACGTATTCAAACCTTGCCAATTCCACGCCCTTTCTGTAATTATACCCGAAGCCCATCGTCTTCTCATTGTGGATTAGCCGTATCTTTTTGTTTTTAGCAGTTATCCCTTCAACAATATCCCTTGTTTTGTCGCTTGAATTGTCATCAAATACAATAATCTCGTAATCGCTGAAATTATCGCCTATGGCTGACAGTACATTTTCGATGGCGGATGCGATGTTTCTTTCTTCGTTTAAGGCGGGGATTATTACGGATATGGTGGGCCTCATCTGCCTAAAACCTTCTTTACGGCAGAGATTATCTCCTCCTTGCCGGGATAAAATGCTTTCTCTAAGGTTGGGCTGGCAGGCGTGGGACAATCAGGCAAAGCCACGCGAAGCACAGGCGCTTTTAAATAGTTAAAAATACTGCTGGTTACTCTGGCAGAAATCTCTGCCCCCACTCCGCCGGTAAGCCAGCCTGTATCGGCAATAATAAGCCTGCCTGTCTTTTTTACCGATTTAAATATAATCTCTTCGTCAAGGGGCTTGACAGTCCTTATGTCAATTACTTCTATTTTTATACCCTCTCTCTCAAGAATCTCCGCCACCTTTAGTGCTTCGAATACCATATAAGAAATTCCGACAATAGTCACATCCTTTCCGCTCTTCTTAACAACCCCCTTCCCGATAGGAACCGAATAAAAACCCTCAGGCACATTGCCGATGTGCTCGTATAGCCAGCGGTGTTCTATAAAAATAACAGGCGCCTCATCCTTTATGCTCGCTATCAAAAGCCCCTTAACGTCATAGGGGCTTGCCGGCATTATAACCTTTAAACCGGGTATATGCAGGAATAAACCCTGCAGGCTCTGTGAGTGTTGAGCCGCTGAACCCCATCCCCTGCCAATGATGGTGCGAATAACCAAAGGTGTTTTTAATTTACCACCAAACATATAATGCCACTTGGAAATATGATTTACTATCTGGTCCATAGCCAAAAGCAGAAAATCCATACGCATATGAACCACTATGGGTTTCATCCCTGAAAGGCTTGCGCCAAGCGCTATGCCGGTAATTGTATTTTCTGCAATAGGAGTATCAAATACCCTTTCCCTGCCAAAGTTCTTTTGTAAACCTGTGGTTGTGCCAAATATACCTGCGGAGTCATCTACGCCTTCGCCCATAATGAAAACAGATTTATCATTTTCCATAATAAGCGTTAAGGCTTCTTTTATTGCCTGCCTATAGGTAAGACCCCTTAGCTTTCTACCAGAGGCTTTACAGGCTCTCTCAAATTCACTTCTTTCGGTATAAACTCTTTCCCAGGACATACCTAATAAACGCTCTCCATAAGTTCATCCTTTTGGGGAAAAGGACTATTCTTTGCAAAGTCCACCGCTATTTCTATTTCTTTATCTATTTTAACTGTTATGCTTTTTATCTCACCGTCGGATATAAGGTTATTCTTTAGCAGGAATTCTTTAAATCTTTTAATGGGGCATCTCTTAAGCCATCTGTTAAGCTCCTCTTTTGGCCTGCATCCTGTGCTATAATCACAGTCCGGCCCTACATGCTGTCTGAAGCGGTAAGTCCTGCATTCTATCAGTGTGGGGCCATTACTAGCCCTTGCCTTCTCTATCGCCTCTTTGGCTGCCTTGTAAATCTGGATTACGTCATTTCCATCAACGCGCAGACCCTTGATTAAATACGGTTTAGCGCGTTGGGATATATTGTCAGCCGGCTGTCTTGCCAGAAGAGGGGAATTGGTGGCATAAAAATTATTCTCGCATACAAAAACAACCGGAAGCCTCTTAAGGGAGGCAAAGTTAAGGCATTCGTGGAATGTTCCAGTGTCCACTGCTCCGTCGCCAAAGAATACAACGCTTACCCTTTTATCGCCTTTCATCCTGGAGGCAAGGGCTGTTCCTAACGCCAGGGGGAGCCCTCCGCCCACTATTGCAGAGGTGCCCATAATACCATTTTCCATATCGACTAAGTGCATCGAACCACCCTTTCCCTTGGAGCAACCTGTCCTTTTGCCATATAGCTCAGCCATAATAATTTTTAAGTCCATTCCCTTTGCTATGCAATGGCCATGATTTCGATGAGTTGAAAATATATAATCGCTCTTTTTCAAATTCAGGCATACCCCGCAGGCAATGGCCTCCTGGCCCAAACAGAGGTGCACGGGGGTTCTCATTTGTTGCTCGGGATAAAGGGCTATTATTTTTTCTTCAAAACGCCTTATCCTTAGCATAGTTGTAAGGATTGTTTTTAAAACGCTTGTAGAAATATCTCTATATCGTTTCATCTTTAAACTAAATAAAGTTTATATGCGGCGGTAGATTCTTGAGTTTCCATAGGTATCTATTAACTTCATCAAGCCGGCAGTTTTTCATACACCGGTTCGCATCCATTTTGGATACCGCCTCAAGAATCTGTCTTCTCCTTCTGCCCTTCCAGATTTCAACAAATGAATTTTTATAGATATTACCGTAACAGAAATCTTTATCGCCTAAATATGGGCCGCAGGTATATATATTGCCGCTTGAGGTTATCTCGCAAAAAAAAGGCAGTCCCAGACAGCGCTTATAAGGCCTTAGTTCTTTAAGCTTCATAAAAGAATGTGCCCTGAAATATATTTTAAAATCATCTTTAGAAAACTTCTTAAGTTCATTTTCAAGCACCAACAATTCTTTATTGCTGATTTCTCTGGAAATATTATGCCCACTCATAAGATGTTTTATAAAAGGTTTTACTACCAAATACTCAACGCCTGTCTCTTTTAGTAAGTTTACAAGACCCGCAATCTCTTTTATATTCTCTGGAAGCAAAACTATCTGGGCGCCTATTGTACAGGCGTATCTATTCTTTCTTTTTATCTTAACTGCTTCCTTTAGGTTAAATATAACCCTTTCAAAATCTTCTTCCCTGCAGCCATGGATTTTTGAATAGGTCTTCTTTGTACCTGCATTTATACTTACCTTTATCCAGGTAAGCGCTCCTAAGCACATCTTTGCCTTCTCGGGGCTAAACAAAACCCCGTTTATCGCACAGGCACTGTCAAGCCCGACTTTCCTTGCATACAGGATAATCTCTGGAAGGCCCTTATGCAGAAATGGCTCTCCCTCGCCGGAGAACATAACGCTTTTTACCCTGCAAGATGCCAGTTCTTTAAGGGTTTTCTTCAGGGCTTCCTTATCTATAAACCGTGGCCTATAATCCAGATACTCAAAGGCGCAAAATATACACCTGTGATTACAGGTTCCTGACGGGCTTATCTCTATATAAACAGGATATACCTCTTTTCCTTTTAGCCAGTCATTGACGCGCTCGATATGATATATTAACTTATGGTTATCAATCCTTAAATCTTCCATTCTTATCTCTCGTTATGATATCTTGTCAAATAAATAGAAATATGATTACGGTGATTATGCCGAATGTTGTTATTCTTCAAAGTATCACTTCGGCATCCCGACGCGTTTCTAAAGAAGTTTCTACATTCGGGAAAAGACCGATTACAGAGATTGAAACATCATCACTACATCGCTGTAATCTTTTTAAAAATCGCTGTAATCGATGCAATCCTTGTTTTGTAGACATTGCATTATGCGAATAGCTTAACAATTTCATCCTTAACATCTTTGGGTCTTATAAATTCCATACAGTCCTTTTTCTGAAAACACTCTGACTTAAGGCAGGGTATGCAATCGTAATCGGCCTTTGGCAGAAGTTTAATTCCCCTATTATAGAGATATACCTCTTTAGAAGAGGTGGGGCCAAAAAAAGCGATAAGTTTTTTCTTTAGGGCTATAGCCAGATGCATCCCAAGGCTGTCGTTTGTAACGATAAGGCGGCAGGAGTTTATCCAATCCATATATTCATATAGGTTATTAAGCCCCCTCTGCCAGGAGATAGAATACTTTTTCCCCAACAGCGCTTCGAGCGTTTTCCAATTCTTCTTAGGCCATGCCTTGTTGGGCCATTTATCGCCCACTGCCCAGTTAAAACCTATATCGAACTTCTCGGAAGTTTGTGGTTTATACCCAAGGATATATTCCTCTTTCTGCCACTTTTTACCTATCATAGACGCCAGGGCATCCTGCCAGTATCTGTAGTTCACCTTCTTTTTTTCTAAATCCAGGCAGAGGCTCAAAACCTTCTCAGCTCCGTCATACGCCTGAGCAATCCCCTCGCCTGCATCAAACCTGAAGCCAAATCTCCTCCAGGCATTGACCGAATCAGAGAAGGCGCAGATACCGGGACCCTTTTCCAGGTTTATAACGGTATCAAATTTCTCCCTCTGAAGCTGCAGCACTGACTCCAGATTAAAAATTAAAATTCGTTTAACATAAGGATTGTTATCTAACAGGGGATATGCCTTTTCGTCAACAAGCCATGTTATCTCATCGTTATTTAAAAAATTCAGGATAACCGTAGTTCTTATGACATCGCCTAAACTGGTGGTGGTTCTTATCTCCTTATCCAGGGTTTCCGAATAGCCGAGTTTTATTATCAACACCTTTGCCATATTCAAACCTCCGCAGAGTGTTTAAAGGTATCTATTCTCAATCCCTTGAAAAATAGCTCGAAAAAATCATTCGGCTTAAGCCTGAAGGGATATATTTTAGTCTTTATCACATACATCTTAACCAGTATGTAAGCTAAAATGTAAAATATAGTATTAGGGGTATAAATAAGATAATTTAAAATTAAATTTTTAAGTTGCGGCTTCCAAACCGCTACTGTCCCCAGTAGGGATAGGTTTTTCTGAATCCTTTTTTCCCTTTTTGTAAAACAAGATAGCGGCGACTCAAACATATATGACAGATGTATTTTATCATAATCCGCTCCAAAAATCCCATTTTCTCTGCAGAATTCACCCAGTTGCGTGCCCGGATAAGGATGGCATATGGGAAATTCTGCAAAGGTTACCTTGCTTTTTATATTCATCAAAACTGTGGCAATGTCATCCTGAATTTTGGAATTTGGCAACGCTAAGATGCTATTTGCAAAGGTATTAATCTTATATCTATGACAAATTTCAAAGGCTCTATATATCTGTTCATCGCTCATATTCCTCTTTAATATCTCATTTCTAAGATACGGGTTTGCCGCTTCTATAGACATACTTATTGAAACACAACCGGCCTCTTTGAGAAGCTTTACCATATCCTCGTTAAGCAGATTCGGCCTTGTAAGGCAATGAAAGGGAAGTTTTATGCTTTCTCTATATTCCCTGCAGAATCCCTCAAGCCAGGGGTCTTCCGGGTAGGCAAAAATATCGTCATAGAATTTGACAAATTGAATAGGGTATTTTTCTCTTACACAGACTATCTCCTCAATACTCCGTCTAACTGATTTCCTCCTTAGGTAAGCGCCTTTTCCTTTATATAGCTCTTTGAAGGGACTGTTAAAACAATAAGTGCAACTATAAGGGCAACCCCTGGAAACCATAAAACTCTTTATCGGGAATTTACCCATCTCGGTTGTTTTATAGAATATATCCCTGTCCGGAAAAGGAAGTTTATCTAAATCAGGGTAGAAATTCCGCAGGCCATTTCTCTTTTCCTTTATCATAATATTTTTTATATCCGATATGCCCTCTCTCTTTTCCAATTTCTGTAATAACTCTAAGAAAGCCTCGTCTCCCTCTCCTATGCATATCGCATCGAGGCTTGAATTGTGTATGCATTCGGGATAAAAGGTGGCATGCGGCCCACCCATTATGGTGAAGATATTTGGAAATCGTTTTTTTATCTCTTCGTTTATCTTTAGATAATACTTGTGCTCTCCCGTGGTAGCGCTATAGGCAATTACCTGAGGCCTAATTTTTTCTATTTTTTTGAATACATTTTCCCTTGTCAATATGCCCAGAAAGGTATCATGGTTATTAGCCTTGGCTATCGCAGAAAGCTGCATTATGCCCTGCGGGTCGATAAAATCAATCATCTTGATTATGAATAAAATTTTCATTCTCAATTAATAGAAATATTATCTACCATTATCCGGTTACACTCGTCAAGTTTTGTGTTGCCCATAATAGGCAAAACCTTGGCATCCCCTAGAGAATATATACTAAGTCTTACTCTATATATGCCTTTCTCTGCGCCCGGGGGAATAAACATATAATGATTCTCCCTTATAACCTTATCTTTTTGCCAATCACCTAGAGCATATATGCGATAACCTATGGTATGAAATTTCTGAAATCTGATTTTATTTTCAGAATCCAAGAAATAGATATGCATCCCAAGGGATTTGTCTGGCTTTTCTATAAATTTCCAATAATAAGAAAGATGTAAAACCCTATCCTTCTCGTTATAAGAAACAACGTCATATCCTAAGAATATAATCTGGTTGTTTATATTGGCATTTATCACCTTCTGTATATTCGGGTTAGGCGTTGGACCGAAAAGGGGGTCTTTTTCAATTGGGCCTCTTTTAAACAACACTATATCATCTCTTGCTTTAAATACGTTCCAGTTCCCGGTTTCAAGAAAACAGCGGATATTATCGGGTGCGCCTGCCGTAAAAAAATAATTGATCATTAACGGCTCATTAAAATCTATAAGGGCATATTCTAAATTTTCAGGTGGTTTATATTTTACATCTGTGTACATCTTAGTCCCGCCTACAACAAAATGCATAGAATGGATATTATGCCTTGATGCAAGGCGTGGCAAAAACTGGAATGTGGCGATTACAGGCGCATCCTTAGGAATCAGCCTTATTAATTTTTCCTTTTCCTTTGCTAATTCATCTATTGGATAAAATTTGACAAACTCTGGCAGATAAAACTGAGGGCCTCTTAAATAAATACCGGATATCGCCAAAACTCCTATAAATCCAGCGCAGATTACCAGGGGGCGATTATTTATAATTTTAAATCCCAGAAGTTTTCTGAACCCATTTATTGTGGAATAAAATATAAATGGGACGAGGAGGGCGTTATATTGATAATAAATCTTTGTATGGCTTAGGCCTATGGATAGTAAATTTTGTATAAAAACCGGCAGTGTCATCAATAAACCTGATGGGCTCAAAAATCCCAAAAAGGCAGTAGGCGCAAACAACTGAAACAGATATAGAAATTTTCTTTCTGTAAAAACATTTCTAAAAACCCAGAATGGTTTTGTAATCAGCGTTTTTATCATCTCAGAGATATTACCACCAAGGTGCCGGTAATACACCGTAAACATAAACCCGTCGCTGTATAATTCTGCATCCTTGTTAAAATAGGGTATGATAACCTTTACGGCAAGAAAAAACCAGATAAGCCCAAGCAGAGAAGGAACCAGAATCCATTTTCTGGACCTTTTTCTTAAGGCGGCATAAATACCAAACATAAAAATTACCAGGCTTACATTCTCCTTGCAGCTTATGGCAAGGAGGACAAATATCAGGAATTTCTTAAAATCCTCTTTCTCAAAGTAATACAAAGCAAAAAAGAGAAAAAATATTTCATATATCTCAAAATGGGTTTCAAAGAGGTTGATAAAACCTATAGGCGGATATAAAAGATAAGATATGCTAATAAGTAGCGCAAATGGCCCATCAAGTTTCAGGGCTGCCAAGCGGTAGAGGGGATATGCTGCGAGGGCTAAGAATGTGGTTTGCAGGAATAAAAGTGTCAATGGATGCTGGAAAACTGCATATATTGGAAGGATTAAGAGAATAACTAAATACAGATGGGCTCCGAAAATTATCTGTTCTAAAAAGGGGTAATAGAGAAATTTACCGTGAATACTATTCCATAAGACGGTTATATCGCTGGCAAAGTCCCAGTCATAGTAATTAAAGGAGTGAAATTTTATAAAACAGAGATAACTAAAAATACAGGCGTATAAAGATATAAATAACCATATTAATCTATCTGCCAGAGTTTTATGCTTATCTAAAATCATTTTAATTAATGAAAATATCTCCTGATAGTATCCGGCCACACTCATCTATCTTATCCTTATCTAAAACAGGCAAAACCTTCTTATCTTCCGGAGAAAATAAACTCAGCCTCACGCTATAAGCGCCCTTTTCTATATCCGGGGGAATGAATATATAAAGATTTTCTTTAAAGACCATATCCTTTGGCCAATTCCCGGTGGAATATACCCGATATCCGAAGATGTGAAATTTCTGAAGCCTGACTTTATTATCGGAGTCTAAAAAATGGATACAAAACCACAGGGGCCTATCCAGATTTTTTATAAATTTCCAATAGTAAGAAAGATGTAAGATCCTTTCCTTTTTAAAATAGGCAGCACGGTTATACCCTGAGAGTATCAGCTGGTTATTTATATTAACGCCTATCGCATTCTCTATCCTGGAATTACGAGCCAATTCAAAAATACTGTCTCCGTTCGATACCTCTTTTTTAAACAACACTATATCATCTACTGCCTTAAGCAGCCTCCAGTTTCCCATTTCAAGAAAGGAAAAAAGATTATAGTGCGCCCAGGCCATAGAAAAGTCATAAGCCGGAAGGGGTTCGCTAAAGTCTATCAGGGCATATTCTAAATTTTTGGGCGGTTCATATTTTACGTTTGACAACATTTTAACGCCGCTCGCAACCAAGTGAATTGAGTAAACCCTGTGCCTTGATGCAAGGCGTGGCAAAAACTGGAATGTGGCGAT
The DNA here is from genome assembly GCA_964506845.1 of uncultured Planctomycetia bacterium. Taxonomy (GTDB): domain Bacteria; phylum Omnitrophota; class Gorgyraeia; order VGKN01; family VGKN01; genus CAZDNS01. Next base: position 9,050 of record CAZDNS010000048.1, read on the forward strand.
TACAGAGGCACCTTTAGGAATCAGTTTTATCAATTTTTCCTTTTCTTTTGCTATTTCATTAACCGGGTAAAAATTGGCGAACGCCGGCAGATAAAACTGCGGCCCCCTTAAATAAATACCCGATATAACCGATGCTCCCATAAACCCGGCACAAATCAGCAGACGGTGGTTATTTATGACTCTAAAACTTAGAAGTTTTTTAAATCCGTTTATCGCCGAATAAAATATAAAGGGAATCAGTAAGGCGCTATAGTGAAAATAAACACTGGTGTGGATATCAACTGCTGAGAGCAAATTCTGCAGTAAGACGGGCAGGGCAATTATTAAAGCCGAGGGGCTTAAAAATCCCAAAAAGCCAGTAGGCGCAAATAACCTAAGCAGATATAAAAGTTTCTTCTCTGTAAAGGCATACCCAAAAACCCATACGGGTTTTGTAAGAAGCGTCTTTATCATCTCAAAGATGGTGCTACCTAAGTGCTTGTAATACTGGCTGAATATAAATCCCTCCTGGTATAGCTTTGCATCCTTGGCAAAATAGGGAATGATGACCTTTACGGCAAGAAAAAACCAGATGAGCCCAAGCAGAGAAGGAACCAGAATCCATTTTCTGGGTCTTTTTCTTAAGGCAGCATAAATACCGAGCATAAAAACTATTAGGCTTACATTCTCCTTACAGCTTATGGCAAGGAGGATAAATATCAGGAATTTCTTAAAGTCGTCTTTCTCAAAGTAATATAGGGCAAAGAGAAGAAAGAATATAGCGTATATCTCAAAATGGGTTTCAAGAAGATTTATAGCGCCTACTGAGGGATGTAATAAATACGCTAATCCCATAAGCAACGCGAAAGGCCCATCAAGTTTCAGGGCTGCCAAGCGGTAAAGGGGATATGCTGCCAGTCCTAAAAACACAGTTTGTAGGAATAAAAGTGTCAATGGATGCTGGAAGATTGCATATATGGGAAGGATTAAAAGAATAATCAGATATAGATGGGCACCGAATATTGCCTGCTCTAAAAAGGGGTAATAGAGAAACTTGCCGTGAAGGCTATTCCACAGAACGGTTATATCGCTGGCAAAATCCCAGTTATAACCAAAGGAGTGATATTTAAGATAAGAGAGAGAACCAAAAACAAGGACATATAAAAATATAAAGAGTGAGATTAATTTTCCGGAATATTTTTCAAAAAGAGCGTTTGCAAACTTCATAATATATTAAAGTTAGAGTTTTTCCAGCCAATTAAAAACCGAACCTAAATTTAACGAGAATATAAGATTATTCTCTAAATTACAGCTTACCGAACAGGAATTGCATTCAGGCAACTTCTCTACAAGCGCCATAGCCCTTTTAAGGCCCAGGGATTTAATATCTGCGCCTCTGGTTTTACCCATATTAAGACCGCAGGCATACAATAGACCTTCAGAATCTATGTGGTAAAATAACCTGCCCGCCCAGCATTTTATACCATTATGTGATTTACTACTGTATAGCATGTTGTAATCCTCCCATTCCAGCAAAAAATTCAAATACGCTCTGGTAGAGCCTACTTTTTTACCCTGTTCTTTTTTAAACAAAATATATTTGATAACCTTTTGCAGGGCTTCTCGCTCGGGGACTAAGTCCTTTATCGTCTCAAATGTAGGCAGGTTATTCTCATATTCCGGGCCATGGAACTGTAAGAGTATGAAATTAGCGTAAGTATTATTTTTTTCTGCCAGCTCTAAGATAAAATCCAGAGAGGATAAGTTCTTTCTGGTTAAGACGGTGTTTATCCAAAAGGTAATCCTGTTTTCTCTTAATACCTTTATTGCACTCATCGCATTCCTGAAAGAACCCTTGCCTCTTAACTCATCGTGGATCTGCTCCTCTCCGTCAAGGCTTAATAAAACCACATCTACATTTTTTAACATTCTTACCCTTTCGGGAATATAAGCTCCGCTGCAGGAAATTCCTACAAACATCCCCTTAGACTTTGCATAATCGATTATCCTGCCCAAGTCTTCCCTTACAAGGGGCTCTCCGCCTGATAAATGCAATTTTTCGGTACCTGCCTGTTTTAATTGGCCTATTATATTAAAGACATCATCTGTGGTAATTTCATACCTTTTTTTCCGTCTTAATACCTCGTAATTGCAGTATACGCAGTTATTGGGGCATTTTTCTGTAAGCGCAATATAAACACCCAGGGGCACTTTATACCTGCTCAATAGGTTAGCGCCTAAAACCTTGATTCCTCCGGTAACTAACGGCTTAAGATTCATAGTCTTATTTTTAATTGAGGGATTGGGGAGTTTTGTCTACTTTTCCAACCCCTCATCCTGAGCGAAGCGAAGGATCTCAAAGATCCTTCGGCCTTACGGCCTCAGGATGAACAGTCAACATTATAGAAAAAATCCCCGCCTGTTCAATTGAATAAACTTTTTTTATAAACCTTTAGTATGGACAACAACAGATTGAAGCCTAACCTTGAAAGATAAAACCACTCTTTCGGTTTAAGGTACCATCGGGGCGGAAGGTAAAACCAGCCCGCAGGCCCTATTCTTTTAATAAGCAATTTCAAAACCCTCTTCGGCTGTAGGGAAAAAAGCAGATTGGCTTTGATAATATCCTTTTTTAATACTACCTCTTTGCATGTTCGTGGAACGTATGGAAGCCTGGATTCGTTTAAGGCATCCTCTACAAGCGTTGCGCAGGCATTTAGATTAGTCCAGTTCTTTTCGATAAAGAGCTTGTTTTCCTCTTTGGCTATTTCATACAACCTTGTTCCCGGATATGGAGTTGCATTGTTAAATCTTACATAATCTAAGGAAAGCTCCTTGGCTAATCTATAAGCCTGCAAGCGCTCTTCTCTTGTCTCTCCGGGCAAGCCGAATATAAAAGTGGCGGAGACGCCAAAACCATATTTTTTTGCGCGTTTAACCCCCTCAATGTTCTCCTTAACGGTTTCTTTTTTGTTCAATAAAACCATCAGTCTTTCCGAAGCAGTCTCAAGGCCAAAGTTTATCAATCTAAAGCCAGCCTTCTTTAATAAAACCAGGATTTCATCATCCACTGCGTCCGCCCTTGTCTGGCAGTCAAAGGTTGCCTTTTTATAAAACTCTCTTTCAGCCATTTTATCAGAAAGTTCTCTTATCCTTTTTCTATTGGTGGTAAAATTATCATCCACAAAATTGATGTGCGTCTGTTTATATTTATTTAGAAGAAGCCCTATTTGGTCTATTACTAAGTCTATCGGCACATAACGGTATTCCCTCCCCGATATGCTTCTTTGGCTACAGAATATGCAATCATAGGGGCAACCCCTGGAACTCATAATAAAACCTAAATTATATTTATCCCTGAGTTTTTCAAACAGATGATATGGGTATGGCGGAAGTTTATTTAAATCAGGCGGTGTGGCAGGCGGGTTATGGATAATATGGCTATTCTTTTTAAAAGAAATACCTTTTATATCTAAATAACTGCCCTGATTTTTAATTGCCTCATAAAGCGCATTTACAACTTCTTCACCCTCCATTCTTACAACAAAATCGATATTTCTATTTTCTAAGACCTCCTCGGGCAAAACAGTCGGGTGGATGCCTCCCAGGATAACCTTCGAATCGGGATATAAAGCCTTGATGAGCTTTGCTATTTCAAAGCTCCTGTTTATACAGGCAGTAAGGCTTGAGATGCCAAAAACATAGGGTGGCGAAAATTTCTTAACCGCTTCAGCCAATGCCTTCTCTGAAATAGGTTTTATATGCTCATCAAGTATTTCAATCTCTTTATTTTTATGGAGTAAATAAGCGGCGAGATAGCCTATGCCAATAGGCACGCTAAGGGGAACATACCTCTCAAATATTCCAAATTTGGTCGATCTTGGATTTATAAGAATCATAATAACTTAATTTGAGACCGTTGCAAAAGTCGTCAACGTTCTTGATTACAGCGATTTATAGAAAACG
>CAZDNS010000049.1:0-12639 GCA_964506845.1 uncultured Planctomycetia bacterium
TTAAATAAATTTACACTTAAGCCCAAGTTTACGAATGAGCATAAGACCCATCCTTTAAAGGAAGAGGATGGTCTATCCCGCTGGATAAGGAGCCTAAGCTCACACTCTTATGAGGCGAGGTTTTTCCGTAAGACACACCTATGCAAGCCCCTTTAAGGGGATGGGGGTGCTTGTAGGAAAAACTGAGCCGAATGTGACGAGCACCGCAAGCGAAGAAGTAAATTGGGCTTAAACTTATTATACCTCTTATCATGGCAAAATATTTATTGCGTTTGTGTTAAATAATGTCAAAGAGCCTTTAAATATAAAAATCTTAAAATAAATAATATTGCCAATAAATAGATTAACCACGATGCCTCTTTGCCGCGGCCTGTGAGCAGTTTCAAAACAGCAAAACTTATAAATCCTATAGCAATACCAGTAGCAATACTAAAACTAAGGGGTATCATAACAATCACTAAAAAAGCAGGGATTAATTCACTATAATCCTTCCAGTCAATCTTTGTTATGGAATGAAGCATCATACTCCCCACTATAACCAAAGCAGGAGCAGTGACCGGATGAAGCAGGAAACCTGTGTCAGCCTTGTAGCCACCGCCTATCATCTTGATTAAGGGTGAAAAAAACAGGGCCGCTAAAAATAACAAACCCGTTACAACGCTGGTCAGGCCAGAGCGGCCGCCTGCGGTTATGCCGGCAGCGCTTTCAATATAACTTGTAACCGTGGGAGTCCCGCAGGTTGCGCCCACGCAGGTTCCTATGGCGTCAGTAAGCATCGCCTTTCCTGCGCGCGGAAGTTTGCCCTGTCTCATAAATCCGCCTAACTCTCCTACTCCTGCAAGCGTTCCGACTGTGTCAAAGATATCCATAAACAGAAATATGAACATTATAGAAAGAAACCCTAATTTCATCGCTCCGAAGATATCCATTTTAAGAAATGTAGGCATCATTGAGGGCGGCATAGAAACAACCCCTTGATATTTAACAATACCCAATGGAACGCCTACAGATGCTGTAATCAATATGCCCCATAAAATAGCCCCTTTTATATTTTTTATTAAAAGCACGCTCGTTATGATGATGCCAAAGATTGCAAGTAAAGTCGGCGGGCTAAGCACATTGCCAAGCGTAACCAACGTAGCAGGATGAGAGACAACTACCCCTGCGTCAATTAAGCCTATAAAGGTTATAAAGATGCCTATTCCAGCGGCTATGCCGTATCTTAGAGATGCGGGTATTGCATCTATAAGTGCCTGCCTTATTCTGGTTAAGGTCAGGATAATAAAAAGGATGCCCTCGATAAAAACACATCCCAAAGCTACCTGCCATGGTATACCTAAAGTCAGGCAAACGGTATATGTAAAAAAGGCATTTTCTCCCATTCCTGTGGCAAGGGCTATTGGATAATTAGCGTATAAACCCATTAAGATAGTAGAAACTGCCGCAGAGATACAGGTAGCCATCATAGCCGCCCCAAAATCTATACCTGTCTGCGAAATCATGGCAGGGTTAACAAAGATAATATATGCCATTGTCATAAATGTGGTTATGCCTGCGAGAACTTCTGTACGAATGTTGGTATTTAGATTTTTTAAATTAAAAAAATCCTCTATAACCTTTAACATAAATCTTGCCTCCCTCTTTGCCTGTTTTTCTCAAATGATTTTATCTAAACCTAATCCTGTGGTAATTTCTCAACTAATATTTTATCTTCATCTTTTATAAACTTCAGAAGTTTTATATCAGCACTGGTATCGCCTATTACAGTTACTTCGCTTGCCGGTTTTGGATTTTTATTGGTGCTCACAGGCGTGGGCCCAAAAAAGATACACATACAACTGCCTTCTGGCCAATAGGCAATATCACCTATCCTGACATCCAGAGTAGGATTTTCGCTAGGAAGTTTCAAGCGTATATCAAAATATATTTCGTCACCCCAGGTATTTACCCTGGAAATTATTGGAAGTTTTTCGTAAATTGCCTTTGCAGTTTTGGTACTGTTAAAGTTGCCTTTAAACTCCTTATCCTTAACCTTAAACTTAACCATCATGTCTTTTAAGTTATACTATGCAACCTGCTAACAAGTTCCTCTGCTATCAAATTAACTATTTCATCGCACACAGCGTCATAAAATTTTGATTTTTTCCTCATATCGCACTGGTCATTAATGTAATCCACCACAAAAAATTGCCTTCGCTTCTCAACCGCTATCTCCGTGGAAAAGAAACCCAAATTATAGATATCTGCTATTCTTGCTGTTAAATCAAAGAGGGGGTTAAGCCTAAACTTCTCTATCTCTTTCTCGGTAACTACATCATAAATATGCGTTTGGGGGTCCCACCAGATAGGAATTATCCTGCCTAAGATATAGAACACTCGAAACCACGCAGGCCTTTTCCCCATAAGACAGGGGTTAACCTGTCGTTGCAGCAGGAATATAAAATCTTTATATCGGTTATGCCAGTGATAGGCATCCTCAACAGAGCGGGCATTTAACAAAACCCCCATACCGCCGCGCTCTACGCTATGCGCAGGTTTTACTACGAACGGAATTCCCACCTGTTTAATCTTGTTTAAGATTGCCTCTTTAGTATCGGTGGGATAATAAATATAGGTTGCCGGAACAGGCACCTTATTATTTATGAGTTCCATATGCACCAATACCTTATCATCAATCCACTTTATCCTGTCGGGATGGTTCACAAATAGAGTTCTTTTTTTCTGAAGAAGTTGCACAAGCTCTAAAAATCTTGGGTCAGTGTCAGAGGCGCGGTCAAAAAAATAGGAGAATTTAATCTGTTTCTCTCTTATAAATTGCATAACTTCATAAAGATTAAAGGGATGAATAAGATATGGCTTTAAACCTTTTTTCAGACAGGTATCGTTGAGATGGGATATAAAATCCCTGTCATATTCCCAGTTCCAGGCAATGCCGAAATCAAATGTTTTGGGCAACCTTGTTTTTTTGGGTTGAGTCTTTGGGGTCATTCTCAATCAAGATTCTATTTTGTTAAAATCAGTCTAACTGAAACAACAAACAACAACACGCCAAAAAGGCGTTTGAGCACAACAGAAGGCGTATGCATACTTATAAAGGCGCCAAAAAAACTTCCAATAAAAATCCCTAAGGCTATAAATATAGCGACCTTAAAATTGACAAAACCATTCTTGTAATATTCAAGAAATGCGAGTATCCCTATGGGCGGAAGAAATGCGGTCAAAACCGTCCCTTGAGCCTGATGCTGGCTCATCCCCATCAGATAAACCAAGGCAGGAATCGCTATTATACCCCCGGCAAGCCCAAAAAATCCTCCAACTATACCTGCTACTATTCCTATAGCAAGATATAACATTGTCATCGTATCATCTCCTTTGCAACCGCTGAAACGCAAAAATTGTAACCGCCAAAACGCAAAAGTTTTTCTTTGCGCCTCTATACGATATTTTGCGCTTTTGTGGTTTTATTCTGCGTCTTTGCGGTTACCCCTTTTATTCATAATCCTTGGTTTTTACTACTTTTCTTAATTGTTTAATTTCGCCTCTTCTCTTTTTTGCCTGCAAAATTATCTCTTTTAACCCTGCCGGCTTCTTAGTGGGAATTCTTTTTTTCTTTCTTTTGTAAAACCTTTCTAATTTTTCCCTTAATCTTTTAAGGGCTATCTCCTTATTGCGCATCTGAGAGCGTTCATTAGCAGAGATTGAAACTATACCTGTAGTAAGATGCGTAATGCGGACTGCTGTTTCCTTTTTGTTTTTTCGCTGTCCGCCTGGACCGCTGGATTTATAATATTCAATTCTTATATCATTGGGTTTAAAATCTTTCATTTCACTTCAACACCGCAAAAACACAAAAAAACCGCAAAGGCGCAAACGTTGAATCGCAAAATACTCCTTTGCGTTTTGGCGGTCTCACCGCAAAGAGCGCAAAGAATTTTGCGTTTTTGCGATAGCGTTCTAGCGGCGCTTCTGCGATTTAGCGGTATTTTCATCTTAACTATAAAACCCCTTCCCAGATTTTGCGAGTTCTAAAAGTAGCTTTGAGGGAGAATATTTTTCTCCATAATCTTTGCTAAATCGGGAAAGCCTGTCTACAATTTTTGATATACCTGTTTTGTCCGCATATCTTAAAAGCCCTCCGCGAAAGGGCGGGAATCCTGTGCCAAATATCATACCCACATCCACATCAGAGGGCCTTTGACAGACATTATCCTCAAGGCAGCGCGAGGCCTCGTTTATCATCAGGAAAAATAACCTGTCCTGTATTATATCCCTATCTAACTTATCAGATGTCTTTTTAAGTCCTGTTACCAACTCATTTATTTCCTTGTTAAAGATCTTCTTTTTCTTTTGGTGAATATAAAAACCCTTGCCTATTTTTTTGCCGAATAAACCCTTTTTATTTGCTAGTTCAAAAATTTTGGCGACCCTCATCCTCTCACCGAATGCCTCTTCAAGTATCTTTGCCACCTTAAAACCTATATCCACTCCTATCTCGTCTATCAGTGTAAACGGCCCCATCGGCATTCCAAATGTGGTGGCTATACGGTCTATCTCCTCTACCGATGAACCCGTTTCCAGAATAATCGCTGCCTCATTTATATAGGGTAGAAGTATGCGATTTATTAAAAATCCTCTTGTATCTTTTACTATAATAGGGGTTTTGCCGAGCCTTTTTGAAAAATCTACGATTGTCGCAACTGCCTCGTCTCGTGTAAATTCTCCCTTTATCACCTCAATAAGCGGCATCCTGTGCACTGGGTTAAAAAAATGCATACCTATAACATTTTTGGGGTTTTTAGTTGCTTTTGACATCTCGGTTACGGAAAGCGCGGAGGTATTTGAGGCTAAGATTGTTTTATCAGAGACAACCTCTGATACTTCCTTAAATACCTTCTTTTTTATCTCCAGGTTTTCAACAACCGCTTCTATCACAATATCCACCTTTTTAAAGCCGCTATAGTCGGTAGTCCCCGATATAAACCCCATCTTAACGCCTGCTTCATTCTTCTTTAAAATTCTCTTTGAAACAGCGCCCTTATACACCTTATAGGCAGCGCTAAGACCCTTTCCTATCGCTTCATAATTTATGTCTTTCATCCTTACAGGGATATTATAAAAACTTACTAACTGGGCTATCCCGCCACCCATAACGCCTGCGCCTAAGACAGCGCATTTTCTTACAGCAAGAGGTTTTATAACCTTCGGCTCAACGCCTGTAAGTTTTTTATACTCCTGCGAAAGATAAAATACATTTATAAGATTCTTGGATACATCTGTTATGGCAAGCTTGGCAAACTCAGTTGCCTCCACATCAAGCGAATCTTTTAGGGTAAGCCTTCTGCATCTTTTTATGACATCCAAAGCCACTAAGGGTGCAGGATAATGCCCCTTTGTATTTTTGAGCACGTTTTCTCTCGCTTTAGAAAAAAGAACAGCCCTGCCCGGAGCTGTGCTCTCTAAAAAAATATTCATCAACTTTCTTTTTCTTGGCCTGCGCGCCCATTTTCTAGAACATATGTTTTTGATAAAGACCATGGATTCTTCTAATAGGAGCTTTTCATATACCGCCTTGTCAACAAGCCCTGCCTTCAGGGCATCTCTATAAGAAATAGCCTTGCCTGAGAGTATCATATCAATGGCTTTTATTATACCGATGAGTCTTGGAAGTCTCTTGGTTCCACCAAAACCGGGGATTATCCCAAGTTGAACCTCAGGAAGACCTAATTTTGTCTTATCAGAGGATGAGGCTATTCTATATTTACAGGCAAGGGCAAGCTCAAGCCCTCCGCCAAGGCAGGCGCCGTTTATGGCAGCCAAGGTTGGAATTTCCAAATTCTCCAATTTGTTTAATATTGCCTGGCCCTCTCTTGATTTAGACTGCGCCTCCACAAAACTTGTTATCCCCTCAATCTCCTTTATATCTGCGCCTGCTATAAATATATCCTTCTTCTTGCTTATTATTATTAAACCCTCTATTTTGGATTTATAGATCTCATCTATAGTCTTTTCAAACTCCTTCATAAGTTCTGTGGTTAGAGTATTGACTTTTGAATCAGCCTGGTCAATTTCTATAATCCCAATATTGTCAATTTCCCTATAAAATATTGAATTAACCATCTTTCACCTCTCAAGGATAATTGCGGCGCCCTGACCGCCGCCAACACAGAGACTCACCACTCCGATATTAAGATTTCTTCTTGCCATTTCTTTTAGGAGGGTTAGGATTAGCCTTGTGCCTGTTGAGCCTACCGGATGACCAAGGGCTATTGCTCCGCCATTTACATTTAGAATATCCCTGCTTAAGCCTCCTATCGGCTTATCCATACCAAAGTTTCCGTAAGCAAACTCTCTCGAGGAAAGCGCCATCTCGCAGGCGATCACCTGCGCCGCAAATGCCTCATTCATCTCAAATAACTGTATGTCGCTAAATTTAAGGTTTGTCTTTTTTAACGCAATAGGAATTGCATACGCCGGGCCGAGTCCCATACGAGACGGCTCAAGCCCCGCATAGGCGTATGTCTTAATATAGCCTAAGGGTTTATAACCCAATTCCTTTGCTTTTTCTTCCTTCATCACAAGGACAACCGCTGCTCCATCTGTCAGGGGGCAGGAATTCCCTACTGTTACGGTCCCGGATTGCCTGTCGAAATAAGGAGGAAGTTTTTCAAGGGCTTCCAGCGTCTGATTGTCGCGAGGGCCGTTATCTTTATCTGCTAAAATTTCATATTTTGGCGGAATATGAACTGGCACTATCTCTTCTTTAACTTTATCCCTTGAACTAACTGCCCTCTTGTGGCTCAGTAATGCAAACTCGTCCTGCGCCTTCCTTGAGATACCAAATTCCTTTGCCAGAACCTCGGCAGTCTGACCCATATTCAGACCGCAGACAGGGTCAGTCAAGCCGAGCATTACCCCGATTATGGGCTTAAAAAAACTAAGCCTGAATTTTGAAAACGCCTTTAGTTTATCTACCTTCTTCTTCGCCTTTGCCAAGTTTGCCATAAAATCTGAAAATTCTTTCGGATATAAAAGCGGAATATTACTCATTGACTCTGTCCCGCCTGCAATAATAATCTCCGCATAGCCTGTCATTATCTTCTCAAATGCGCTTGTAACAGACTCTATCCCGGAGGCGCAGTTTCTATGGACTGTGTAGGCGGTTTTTCTTGGAGAAATACCGCTCATAAGGGAAATAACCCTCGCTATATTTGCTGCCTCTGGAGGCTGGGCTACATTGCCAAAAATAACCTCATCAATTAAGTTTGGGTCAAATTCCAACCTATCAAGAAGTTCTCTTACCACAATCCTGCCTAATTCCTGGGCAGTTATATCCTTAAAAAGTGTGCCTGCCTTTATGAAAGGCGTTCTTATACCATCTACTATTGCAATCCTTGACATATAATCTCTCCTTTGCAACCGCTGAAACGCAAAATTTGTAACCGCTAAATCGCAAAATACTCCTTTGCGTTTTGGCGGTTTCACCGCAAAGAACGCAAAGATTTTTGCGTTTTTGCGATAGCGCTTTGGCGGTTTTATTCTGCGTCTTTGCGGTTACTCTTTTATTAACTGCTTAATCTGCGGAAGTTTAGCTATGGCTTCTTCTTCCCCTAATTTTATAAGTTTCTCCGCATGAAACAATTCATACCAGTTCACATTTATAAGCCTTGGTTTTAACACCAAATCCGCCTGCTGGATATAGGACTGGCCGAGAGAATATTCCATTGCCTGAATACTGTTTACTATGATATCGAAAATATTTGGCATAATAATCCTTTTTGCCTTTAAGCCTAACGAATACCTGATTTTTTTTAGTAGAGAACGCTCCTGTTTAATTTTTTTATCCATCTCTTCCTGATAAACTTTTGTCCTCTTAATATCTTCAGGACTGGGCAGCGTGTCTACCGCGATTATTTTTCTTATCCCCATTCCAACAAGCACATCAACCGGAATAGGGTTTAAGATGCCGCCGTCTATTAAGATATGGGATTCTTTCCTTATCGGAACAAATATGCCCGGAATGGAAATAGAAATTCTCACGGCGTCTGCAAGGCTACCCTCTTCTAATATTACTATCTGCCTGTTAAAAATATCCGATGCTACTATCTTAAAAGTAAATTTGACATCCCAGAATGTTTTATCGCCAAGGTTCCTCTTTAAAAAACTGTGCACTTCATCTCCATTTATAAGACCGGAGCGTGGCAGGGCAGGATCTACTAATTTCAGAGAGGCAAATCTGTTTTTAAAGGAAAGCGCTATTTGCTCAAGTTCTCCGGCATTTTTCCCTGACGCCCAGAATGCGCCTATCAGAGAACCTATGCTTGAACCAACCACGCAGTCAACAGGAATATTCTCTTTTTCAAGCACCTTTATTATACCTATCTGCGAAAGACCCATGGCAGCACCGCTACCCAATGCAATACCGACTCGCACATTCCCCAGGTCTCGCGATATGCGCCTTATCGAAATGCTGTAGTCAGAGCAAGGCGCTTTTATAATAATGGGGCCTCCTTCCAGATATTCTCTTTCGCTATCTAACCTTTCTATCTCTGGCAGCGTTGCATATATGCTGTGTTTTAGTATAACCTTTCTCTGTTCATTGTCTAATTTATCCTCCGGCTTTGCTTCATTAATAATAACCTTTATTTTATCCTTGGGATTCTGTATGGATTTACTCAATTCCTTTAGTAACCTTGATGCTAATGTAAGATGGTTGGCGTTAGAGGCTGTCACAAGATGGATAAAATCGGATTGGACGAGGGTCTTAAACACCATATCGTCCATCTGAAATGACAGGTCAACAATTATGAAATGGTATTCATTCGCCAGAAATCCTAAAAGGGGTATTATGTAATCCTTATCCCTGTCATCCTTAGGCTCATGCGTGATATTCACTAAATCTATTCCGTAAGCGTGATTTATGATATGGCTTTTGATGTAATCTGCATCCGCCGGCGCACTCCTTAAGCGCAAGTCTCTGCTATTGCCTGAGATGCCGAGTAATTTCTTAACTGCCTGGTGGGCGGGGTTTATATTCAAAAGAATAACTTTTTTGTTTGTCTCGTTTCTAAGGCTTATGGACAAATTTACCGCATAGGTGCTTTTACCCACCCCTTTTGAGGTGGAATAAACCGATACTATACTGCTTTCAAAAATTGTCTTGGGACGACCCTCCCTGCTTTTTATCCTTCTTGAAAGGGTCTGGCTTAAGTAGATTGCTAAAGAGGGAATTTTTTTAAGCAAATATCCGAAACCCTCTTTATTTATTTTTAGGACGATAGAATCATTTATAGCGGTGGTTGTAACCGAATGAGGCTCGCCGGTAAGAAGCGAGATAATCCCGAAATATTCTCCCCTGTGCAATACCTCAAGTACGTTTTCTTTAGCGTTTGAGAGCCTGGTATATGCCTTAACCCTTCCGCTTACTATACAATAGAATGCGTCTGCAGGGTTGTTCTCAAGATACAGGTCTTCGTCTTTTTTGTATTCTATTATTCTGGATTTATCTGCTATAAGGCTTAAGTCACTGACTTGTAAATTTGAAAACAAGGGAATTTTCTTGACTATAGCGACCTTATCTATACCCGAAAATATATCCTTTTCCATTATTTAAATTTGAGGGGTCAGGTGTTTTCTATATGTTCCTCCGACACATCATTTAAATTTAAGGCGGTATTTTCTTCTTTCTATTGCTTCTCTGTTTTTTTCTTTTTCCTGTTTGGTTTTTAAGATAAGACGGGGTATTGTCGTTGGCTTTCCCCTTTCATCTATGGCTACCATAGTCAAATACGCATGGCCTATATCTACTTTTTTAGCCTCTTTTAACTTCTCTGCTTCTATCTTTACGCCTATCTCCATCGAGGTTCTGCCTACGTGGTTTAGCGATGCCCTTAGCGTCAATACATCGCCTATGTGCACAGGCTGTTTAAAAACCATATGGTCTATCGCGCAGACCACCACATTGCATCTGGCGTGTCTTGTAGCGGCTATAAATGCGGCATCATCCGCAAATTTCATAATCGTTCCACCATGCACATTCCCGTAATGGTTTGCGTAAACCGGCATCATAACCTCTGAAATAACTGTCTCTGACTCCTTCGGCGATTTTGCTTTCATAATTTTCCTCCTTCTAATTGCACACATCTTATAGGCCCTATCCTTGGATTCAAACAACCATTACAAGAAATACACTCCGATTTGACCGATACTCCTTTTAGGATCTTATTCGCTATATCCGGCTCCCTGATAAACGGCCTTGACATAGAGATAAAATCTATACCCGCATCTAAAACCTCTTCCATTATTTCTTTAGACCTTATGCCGCCGACTAATATTATAGGAATATCTATAGATTTTCTAAGCTGTTTTGCATAATCCAAAAAATACGCCTCCTTATCTTTTGAGAGGATATCCTTTCTTATTATAAATTGACCGCTTTCCCATATACCACCGGAGGTTTCTATTGCATCTATACCTGCCTTCTGGAGTTCCTTTGCGATGAGGGAACTTTCTTCAAATTTAAACCCGTCCTCTACAAAATCCTCCATATTTAATTTTACAAAAACTGCAAAATTATCACCTATACTCTCTTTTATAGGCTTTATTATCTCAACTAAAATCCTTAGCCTGTTTTCAGTGCTTCCGCCCCATTTATCGGTTCTTCTATTTGTATATGGTGAGATAAACTGGCTTAAAAGATAACCATGAGCCACATGGAGCTGGATGCCATCAAAACCCGCCTCTCTGGCGCGAAGGGCCGCCTTTTTAAAGTTTTCTATTATCCTGTAAATCTCTTCTTCTTCTAACTCCCTGGGAATGGTATGGGTTGTATTTTCTTCTACGGGGGATGGAGCGACAGGGGTTTTGCCTTCTAAATATTTACTCTTGGTCTGTCTTCCTGCATGGGAGAGTTGAAGAAAAATCCGGGTGCCGTATTTATGCACTGCTTCGGTTATTTTTTTTAAGGGCGGGATAAAATCATCCTTATGTATGGCGAGTTGTTTAGGAGAGGCTTTTCCCAGAGGTTCAATAAAGGTATGGCCGGTTATTATGGCGCCTACCTCGCCCCTTGCGAGTTGGCAATAAAACTCCTTAAGCCCATCTTCGGGGAAACCTTCCTCATCGAAGAGGCGCTCTGCTGTGGCAGACCTGATAAAACGGCTCTTTATCTCTATACCGTTTATCCTTTGGGGGCTTTCAAGCCTCATTATATGAAATTATACTCTAAAAAGAACTGTTTTCAACTCATTTTATTCATATTTTTCAACCGCTGAAACGCAAAAATTGTAAACGCCAAAACGCAGAAGTCTTTCTTTGCGCCTCTATACGATATTTTGCGCTTTTGTGGTTTTATTCTGCGTCTTTGCGGTTATATTCTGCGCTTTTGCGGTTACTTTTTCTTTTTATCCTTGAAATCCAGGAATAGCTTTATCCGGTTTACTTTGTCTTCTATTTCACCCTGGCCGTTGGCGCCTTCTCCCTCCTTTGGCTTGATAGCCTCTTCTATATTCTCCCTGATTATGTCAATTGTCGCATTCGTCATCTTCTGCTGAGACAGGGGCCCGAAGGAAAATCTTAAGTTATTCGGATTACCCTTAAGCCTTAAGTCAAATTCTATATCCCCTTTCTCATCTTTAAAAATTTCTAATAATTTAACAACTGACAGGCCGAGCATGGAAAGCGCCTCGTCCGTCTGTTTTAATTTTAAATCCCTTACTTTAAAAGTAACCAAGGAATCCACGAGGTTATCCGCATATCTAATCGGGCTTTCTGCGTCAACTACGCCGGAACCAATGGCGTTCCTTAAGCCTTTGCTTAAGAGGCATCTTATATAATCCAGGTCTATATTCTTTGCTAGGGCTTCCAGATTAAGCGTTCGGATATTTTTTGAAATGGAGCCCTCTCCGCTTATCTCCAAAACACCGGGATTTGGGGTGGGCAGCTTTGCGCTTGCCTTTATCGATACAGGTATATTATCCGGTTTTATAATAAGGGATTTAACCTTGAGTTGGACAAATATATCCTTTACATATATGGTATTAGGCACATCGGTTATCGTGGCATCTGTGAAACTTAGAGAACCCCTCTTTATTGAAAGTCTTTCCGCTAAGAACTTGAAATCCTCTTTTTTTGGTTTTTTCTCTTCGGGGGCGGTTTTTGCCTCCTGGAATTTCTCATTTATACTGCCCATAAGGACCTTCAGGTTTGAATTGTCATATTTGTCCTTCTCAATGGAAAACTCCGGGTTAACCAGATTTACCTTTACGATAAATATCTTTTTCAAAAACACGCTCAATAGATTAAAAGATACATCGATATGAGTTGAGGAGAAGAGATATTTCTCTTTAAAACCATCCGGATTTTTAACAGTTACGTCGTTAATGGAAAGCGCTCCCTGCAGCAGATTAAAATCTACGCTGCCTATATCGACTTTGAGGTTAAGCTTATCTTTAGCATAATTTATTACCCGGCTCTTTATAACTGAGCCTGCCGAAATGGATAATATAAGGGACGCCAGAAACAACAAAACCAAAAAAACAACCAAAAAAATCAGGATCTTTTTTTTCATTTTCACCTCTTTACTTTTTAATGAGCAGATAACCCAGCACTTATTTAAATTCTATACCAACCCAGCAAATAAGT
>CAZDNS010000050.1:0-12631 GCA_964506845.1 uncultured Planctomycetia bacterium
CTTTAAATCCCCCATCGCTACATCTACCTGTGCTATACCTACTTTAAAGCTCATATCTTCCCCCAAAACAAAAAGCCTTTTTCACCGCTCAGTGAAAAAGGCTGCATTGCCTAAAACTTATCTGTTTTCATAATAACTATACACTAAAACAAAATTTTGTCAAGATTTTTTTAAAGAAATTTTTGCGATTTAATTTTAGCGTTTTTGCGAACATTTAGCGTTTTTGTGGTGTTACCAACTTTTAGGACTTTTTTTCATATCAAACGCCATTATAATTGCCTCTGCAACTTCTCTCATAGGCTTCCGGTTATCCATAGCAAATTTCTGAATCTTCCTGAATGCCTCGTCTTCCGAAAGACCCTCTTCCTTCATCAGTATTCCCTTAGCCCGTTCTACATATTTTCGGGTTTCAAGCTCTTCTTTTATTACCTTAGACTCCACCATAATCTGGGTATGGTCAATAAGTATTGCTGCCTGATTTGCCACAGAGGTAAGCACATTTATCTCATTCTTTGAAAAACGATGCGGCTTTGAGGTATAAAGGTTTATAACCCCTATAACCCTGCCCCTCACCTCAAGGGGAACGCAAAGAAGTGACTTAAGGCCTTCTTTTTGAGCTATGTCTTTATACTTATACTCCTTTTCCTTTGTAACATCGTATAACGCTATCGGTTTATTTTCCTTAACCACCTTGCCGGCAATACCTTCTCCGACCTTAAGCGGCTGTTTTTTATTGTATTCTTCGCTTATAGACTGGGTTGCCCTTATTACAAGTTCCTGCGTCTTTTCATCCAGCAGCATCAGAGAGCATATCTTGGAACCCATCACCTCTGCGGTAACTGTAACGATAAGTTTGAGTATATCCTCAAGATATAAGTCAGAGGTTATCGCCTTGCTGATTTTAGAAAGCGCCTCTATATGTTCCGAGAATCCTGTTTTTGTTTTTAAGGCCTCTTTTGCCATTTCACCAGATTATAATGGTTATATCTTAAACGGTCAATACATTTTACAGATGCGGGTTTATCCAACTGTCAATACAATCAAATACCCCTTCTTTTCCTATCTCATTAAATGGTTCGTGATAAAAATCTTTGAGTTCAATTAGTTTTTTGTCTTCAAATTTTATTTTATCAAAAAAAATTTTACTCTCCTCGGAATCAATGATTCTGTCATTCCCTGACAATAACAGAAGTAACGGGGTCTTGAAATGTTCTGTGCTGGCTTTTAGAGTTTCTATCTCTCTGAGCATCTGAAAAAACAGTCTTGCGCTTATCCTGTCGTGCACAAGGCTGTCTTCTTTATAAGCCCTGACAATTTCTTCATCCCTTGAAAGATATTCGGCCTTGATGCCGTTTGAAAAACTAAGGGAAGGATAAATCCCTTTTAATAAGTTCCCTAATGCTAATTTATAAGGCGGTATCCTCATCTTGAATTTTAAAATAGGGTTTGATATAACCGCTCCGCTTATCCCGTCGGGAAATCTGGTTGAATAAAGTAGTGTTAACAGGCCTCCAAAGCTATGCCCCAGGATAAAAACCCTTCCCTCAAAGAACCGCTTTATGAAACTATAAAATTCCTTTATATCCGAAAGAAATTTTGAAAAATTATCTACATCCCCCCTTCTTCCGGAGGATAATCCGTGCCCTCTTAAATCAAATCCGCATACCGTCCATCCTCTTAAGGCAAGATGCTTGGTTGTATTTTCATACCTTCCGATATGCTCGCCGAGCCCGTGCACGATTAATATCTGCGCCTTTACCCCGTTAGAGAAAGCCGACGATGGTTTAATGCCGCTGTCGGCGCAGACCGCTCGTCCCGTTGGAGAAGAATTTTCTAACGGGGTAAAAGAACGTGGTTCTCTAACGGGGTTTACCCTATCAGAAATCCAGAATTTATAATGGAGGTTTTCGCTGTCTCCGGTCTTAAAAAATCCCTCAGTATCAGAGTTTTTCAACATACAGACTATCCAGTAAACCTTTAAATTTTTCGCTTACAAACCTTCTTTTGACCTTTAGCGTCGGAGTAACCTCTCCGGCTCTTAGGCTAAACTCCCTGTCAAGCAGGATAAATTTTTTTATCCTTTCATAGCTTGCCAGCGATTCCTGCCTTTTATCTATACGCCTTTTTATAAAATCGTATATCCTGGGTTCATTAACAAGTTCGGATATATTTTTAAACGCAATTTTCTTATATCCTGCATAACTCTGAATATTTTTGAATTCAGGAACAATTATGGCTGTCAGGTATTTCTTTCTGTCGCCATAGACCATTACATTGGATATATACCTGTCTGTGCGGATAAGGTTTTCTATATTCTGCGGAGAGACATTCTTCCCTCCGCTGGTTATGATGATATCTTTTTTCCTGTCTGTTATAATCAGAAATCTGTTTTTATCAAACCTGCCTATGTCGCCTGTATGGAACCATCCGTTCCTTATCGCTCTTTTCGTTTCCCCGGGTTTATTAAAATAACCCTTCATAACGTGGCTTCCTCTGGTGAGAATCTCGCCGTCTTTTGCTATCCGCACCTTAACACCCGCTATCGGCTTACCCACTGTCCCGAACCTAAAAGAATTCAGCCTATTCACTGCTATAACAGGCGAGGTCTCGGTAAGACCGTAACCCTCCAGTATCTGGACGCCTGCCGAATAGAAAAACTCCGCTATCTCTTTTGAAAGCGGAGCGCCCCCTGAGATAAAAAATCGGATTCGTCCTCCGAGCGCACTTTTAAGTTTTCCCAAAACCATCTTATTTGCAATAATATATTCTGCCAGAAGTAAGGGCGATATATGATGGTTGTCAAGCTTTTCATGGCTAAATTCCTTTCCCACATTTATAGCCCAGAGCATAAACTGCTTCTTAAAAAACGGCGCCTTTACCGCTGTATCCAGAACCTTTGTATAGACCTTTTCAAAAAACCTCGGGACAGCGCACATAACCGTAGGCCTGATTTCTCTTATATTCTGCTCCACCTTCAGGAAACTCTCGGCATAGGCTATTTGCGCGCCCTTCATAAGCATAAAGTAATACCCTGCCATCCTCTCAAATACATGGCTTAAGGGCAGCATAGAAAGCGCTACATCGGTTTTTCCTATCGGGAATATATCAAAGCAGGAGCATATGTTTGAAAGAAAGTTCTCGTGGGTAAGCATAACACCCTTTGGAGGACCTGTTGTGCCTGAGGTATATATTATGGTTGCCGCATCTTCTTTTACCGGCCGGTTTATCAACTCCTCAAACAGGTATGGTTTTTGCCTCTCAAGCAGCCTGCCTGCTTTAATAAACTCCTTGAAAGAAATAACCCCTGGGATTTTTTTCTTATCCGCGTCAAAGGCTATTATGTGCTTTAGGGATTTAAGTCCTTTCCTAATCGAGAGAATTTTCTTAAGATGGTCTTTATTTGATACGAATATCGCCCTGCAGGAGGCGTCTTTGAGTATATAAAATACCTCTTCTTTTGTATTGGTTGGATATATTGGCACATTAATTGCGCCTGTACATAAAATCCCCATATCCGCATAAGCCCACTCGGGCCTGTTTTCCGCCAGAAGCGCTATCCTGTCATTTCTCCTTATGCCAAGACTCACTAAACCAAGCGCTGTGTTCTTTACGTTTACCCTGAACTCTTCCCAGGAAATATCCCTATACCTGCCCCTTTTTTTGTATTTTAAGGCAGTGCTATTCTTTAGGTTTTCGGTTTGTTTAAGAAAGGCTAAATGAATAGTCTCATGCATAAATTACCCATACTTATACGTTACCCCGAAACTGCCGGGCGGATACTGCCAGCCGATATTGTTAAATTCATCACAGACTATCCTGCAACTACCACATTCAAGGCAGTTTTCGTGAGATATCATAATATGGTCTTCCTGCCACTCGTAGGTCTTGGATGGACAGAGATGCGTGCACTGCTTCTTCTGACACAGCAGGCACTTTGCAGGGTCTTTTATGGAAAGATGTGATTTTTCATATGGCTTATACTTTAGCAGAAATAACTTCTCATCTAAATTCTTCTTCGGCAGTTCCCTTAAAAACTCATCCATACTCAAAACAGCGCCCTCCTTGCATATTTTAAATCAAGGATTAGCCTGATGATGGAGACATTCTTATATAATTTTTTGATTATATCCCTTTTTATCTGGGCCTTTGGTATTTCGTCAACTCTGAAGAAATTCTTAAGCACATCTATTATAAGGTCAGGGTATTCCTTGAAAAAATGCGGGCAGTTCTTTGCAAAATTGCTGAGATTCCTGAAATTTTTAAGGTCCTTCATAACAAAACTCTCATTCAGTTTCTTTTTATAACTGCTCAATGTCCTCTTTGAAAAATCCTTTTTTGCTCTCGCCTCAATAATCGCCTCTGCTGCAAAAACGCCTGACGCCATAGCAAGGTTTGAACCCTCATGATATAAGGGATGTAAGTTAAGCAAGCCCGCGCTATCGCCGACAACTAAAAGCCCATCATATACAAACTCCGGCATATCGTCATATCCGGTTTCTGGAATCATATGCGCTGCGTATTCTATTGTCTCTCCGCCCCTTAAAAGATTCTTTACGCAGGGGTGTGTTTTAAAGGTATCGAGCAACTCATACGGCTTTATAGAGGTTTTCTTCCATGAGGCGATTGAACAGCCCACCCCTATGGATAAACTTTCTTTATTGGTATATATAAATCCCGAGCCGAGCATTCCCTTAACCGAATCGCCGAAATATTCAAGCGCAACTCCCTCATCCCCATTAAGCGAGAACCTGTCCTCAATCACCCCTTTGGGTAAACCTATAACCTCTTTTACCGCTGTAACCATATGGTAAGTATCCGGTTTTTTCTTTAAATTTAATTTTTCAGCCAGAAGCGAATTGGCGCCCTCTGCCAGAATCACGCAGTCGGCAAGGATATCTCCGTCCTGAAGCCTTGTCTTTACCCCAGCGACCTTATTATCCTTTAAAATAAAATCGTCAACAACTGCACCGCACAGTATCATAGCGCCTTGCTCTTCAGCCTTTTTTGCAAACCACTGGTCAAACTTAGCCCGAAGCACAGTGAAACAATTATTAAACGGCGGATTGTTATACAACTCGGAACCAAAGCTAAAACTTGCCTCAGAATCCTCTGATAAAACAGAAAATACTCTTTTCTTCACATGTCTTTCTACGGCCGCCTCTTTCCAGAATTCAGGGACGAGTTTATTTAATATAGTGGAATACAATATCCCACCCATCACATTCTTTGCCCCGGGATAATCTCCTCTCTCAAGCACTACTACATTTACCCCGGCCTTCGCTAAGGTGTACGCACAGGCTATACCACTGGGCCCTGCGCCGATAACTACAACATCAAACTTTTCAGACATTGTACTCCAATAAAAACAAGGTTGAGGCTAAGGTTAAGGCTAAGAAAATCTCAACCTCAACCTAAACCTTAACCTTTTCTTTCTCATCCACTTCCTAATACTCTTTTAAGTTCCTCTGTCAATAGCGGAACCACTTTAAATAAATCTCCCACTATTCCATAATCCGCCTTTTTAAATATAGGCGCATTCGGGTCTATATTTACCGCCACTATACACTTTGAAGAAGACATTCCTGCAAGATGCTGTATTGAACCTGATATGCCGCATGCAATATATAGATTAGGGCTTACCACCTTTCCTGTCTGGCCCACCTGTTCTGAATGAGGCCGCCAGCCGCTATCCACAGCAGAGCGCGACGCTCCAACCGCTGCGCCAAGCACATCCGCAAGTTCTTCTAAAACCTTGAAGTTTTCAGCGGATTTCACGCCCCTTCCGCCTGATACAATCTTATCCGCTTCTGTAAGTTCTATTCTTTTGCCTTTATCCTTAACAAACTCCTTTACGCTTGCACGAAGATTTAAATTATCTTCTTTTATTTCAAAATTGATTATAGACGGTTTTTTATCCGGGTAGGATTTCTCTACCTTAAACACCTTTGGCCTAAGCGTTGCAACAAATGGGATGATTTTGGTCCTAAGTTTCAGGATAACCTTTCCCGCATAAATAGGCCGTGTAAATATAAGTTCATTATTTGAGTCTATCTCAATATCTATCAAGTCAGCCAGAACGCCACACTTAAACAAAACCGCTAAGCGTCCTGCCAAATCCTTCCCCTGGCTTGTGGCAGAAAGAAATATTCCGAAAGGTGATTTATCCTTTAAAATATCACCCATTACCTTAATATATCCTTCTGCCGCGTAAAGGGTGAGTATTTTATTCTTTGCCAAATAAATCTCATCTATCCCAAAATCATTTAATTTATCTATAAGAGCGTTAACTTCGCCACCTATGAGAATAACCGAAACGCTCTTACCTAACTTATCTGCAATAGCCCTTGTCTTACTTATTACCTCAAGGGTTGAATTCTTTATCGCGCCATCTCTGTGCTCTGCTATTACCCAGATATTTTGCGTCATTTAAACAAACTCCTTATTCTTTAGCCGCACGTTCAGGATATCGCGGCACCTCTTGCACAGGTTTAATTTATATGAGACGAAAACCTCTTCTTCTAATTTCTCCTTATCCGTATCTTTAATCTCTTCGAGCAACTTTTGGATTTCCTGTCTGTAATCTCTCTTTAAATCGCTCTCGCTAATCTCTATCTCCGGTCTTGCATAGAGTTTTATATCAAGGATATATCTATCCTCGGGATGGGGCAATTGTTTTGAACAGGAATCGCAAAAGTATTTAATTTCCTTCTCTATCTCTTTTAAGGGGCATATACCGCAATTCGGCTTAGTCTTACAAATCTCCTTTCCGAGGCGGACTAAAAGAGCGTGATACTCATTAAACAATTTAACCTCGTTTTCTAAATTATCCATAAAAAGATTCTGTATCTCTGTATAGCTTGCATTAGGCTCTATCAGGTTATTTCGGCTTAATATCCGCCGCGTATAGGCATCAACCACAAATATAGGCTTATTGGCTGCATATAACAGAATAGAGTCTGCTGTCTCAAGGCCAATACCATTAACCTCCAGGAGTTTACTGCGCAAGATTAAAAAATCCTCGCTAAACATCTTCTTAAGGCTTCCAGCGTAATTATCAAACAGGAATTTAATAAAGTGTTTAACCTTCTTTGCCTTTTGATTAAAGTAGCCTGTGGAGCGGATAAGGCGCGCAAGTTTATTTATCGGTACTTTCTTCAAAGCCTGTGGGGTGAGAAGCTTTTCTTTTTTAAGGCTGACTATCCCTTTTTCTACATTTGTCCAGGCAGTATTTTGGGTGAGTATTGCTCCAATACACACCTCAAACGGAGTCTCTCCTGGCCACCAGTGCTGGGGTCCGAAGTCTTTATACAGACGCTCGTAAATCTCCTCTAAAATCTCTTTTTGAGTAACCATTTACCCTCTTAAACTTTCCCAGACAAAAATAATAAATTTTCCCAAGAGCCAGATAGCAAATAGGACGAATAAAAATATTATAATAATGCGTATAAACCACGCCAGAGCCACTAAGAGTGGAAAAAGTAGCGCACACATACCTGCTAATACAGAGACAGCGATTAAAAAAATTAACCCTATCAAAAAGGCTTTCATATATTATTCATCCTTCAAGAAACTTCGTTCGCCAACTTCGTTGGCGAACTCAGGACTCTTCTTTGCGAAGTTTCAGTGGTTAGGAAAGTTTTATACTTTCCTACACCATTAAAAAGAATAGCAAAATAAAAGGGTTAGCCACACCTCTTGCGAATAATAAAGTATAGCTACCCCCTTTAATCTACTTTATCTCTAAATCAAATTTATGGGTTCTTTGCTTGGCAAGTTCCCAGGCGTATTCATAAAGATGTAGCCCCTTGGAGCAGGCTATTATTTCGCCGTTTTCCACGCCTATCTCCTCAGCCATATACTGCTTTACAAGCTCAAGCCCCCCTAAATTCGATGGAAAGCCGCCCCATAGGTCCCAGGAACGAAAATATAAAAAGAAATGTAATTTCCCATAGCGCACGCGGGTATCTATAAGGCGCAGGCACGGCGGGTCAGCGAGCTTTATATCTGAAGGCATACCTATCTCCATTATAGCCTGATTGGTTCCAAAGCCATGGGTCTTATAAAGTTTTATAACCTCTTCTATCTGGTTGCACTGGAGGGGTAATTCCTTGAGCATCTTTTTGCCGTCAGATTCTGATTCTACATTTACCTTGGGGTCTACAAGCCGCTCGCCATAGGTATAGTCCTCGGTTTTGGTCTTAGCGCTGGTGAGGAGGTAGCTTAGATACTGTTGGATATAACTCATACTGGTAGGCGCCGGTATACTTGAACCCTCCGGCATAATAGGAATTATCTGATGAGCGGGGTTTGTCACATGAACCGATACAAAATCAAACTCTAAACGGCGCTGGCCGGCATAACTGCCGCGGTCAATCTTATAAACATATCCGTGTTCCAGAATCTCCGACAGCGAGCGAAACCACGCATCGTCTAAATCAAACGCCTCAATATGAACCGGCTTTAAGCCGCTACGCTCTTCTTTCTTCTGGTTCATCTTTTTTCCTATTTAAAAACAAATATTTAGCCCTCACAAAATTCTGTTTCGGGCTGTTGATTACAGCGATTTTAAAAAGATTACAGCGATTTCTCGTAGAGTCTTAATCTCTGTAATCTGCTTTTTAATCTCCGTAATCAAGGGCTGAGCGATACTTCGACTTTGCAGTTCGACAGGCTCACTGCCCTGAGCGAAGTCGAAGGGCCCAGTATTCGTCCTGAGTGAAATCGAAGGACGATTTTTGTGAAGCCCTAAAAACGAATGTTATTATAATATATCTGTAAGTTAATTTCAATCAAAAGATTAAAAAGATATTTTGCGTTGACAATTAATTAAACATATGATAGAAATTTAGGCAAATAATGATACGATAAACGAATTAAAATTTAGGGAAGGAGGGAGGTATTATAATGAGTAAAAGAATATGGTTGGCTGGGGTAATCTTTACATTTTTATTGTCTATTACTGCTTCTGTTTTTGCAGAGGTTAAGCAGGGAACCTCGGAACTTGGCGTTCATATAGGCGGAATTATCGGGGACGATTTAATGGACACAACTGTTTCAGGCGCCACTGTGGAATTGGATAACGGCTTAGCGTGGGGTATAGATTATACCTATAATTTTGGTGTTAACTGGGGTCTTGAAGGCCGCTACAGCTGGCATGTAAGCGAGGCTTCAGGCGCACCTACCAGCCCTGATTTAGATGTGCACATATTTGACATAAACGCTGTATATCATTTTAATCCTGAATCGCAGGCAGTTTTTTATGCAACCGGCGGTTTTGGATGGGCGAGCGGAGATTTAGATTCTAACATCACAGGAACAATTAACGGCGTAAATCAATCTGTTGGCGATGCCACTGGTTTTACTTTCAATATAGGCGGGGGATTAAAGTATTACGCCAGTGAAAATATCGTTCTAAGAGGTGACATACGTTATCGCTATATTGACGAGTTAGTGAGCGAATTTGAAGAGTCGTTAAATACCTTTGAAATCACAGCAGGGATAGGCTACAGGTTCTAAATTCTTTCAAGGCTATCCCTAAAAATTTTGGATATAATCCAGATTTTGGGATAGCCTTCTTTTTTAAAGAAGGATTTTTAAAGCGCTTTCGCCTCCTCCTTTAAAATTCGGACGAGCTCTTTGACGGCAACTTCTGGCTCACCACTGATAATCTTGCCGGCCTGTCTCTCTTTTGGGAGCCCTAAAGAAACAATCTCTAACTTTTGAGTAATCTCGTCTTCTTTCAGGCCGAGAGATTTTGTATCTACCTTTTCTATCGTCTTCTTTTTTGCCTGCATTATACCCATAAGGGACGGAAGCCTCGGTTCGTTTAGCCCTTTTTGAGCTGTAAAAACTGCCGGTAAAATTCCTTCAATAACCTCAATACCGCCTTCAACTTCTCTCTGGGAAATAAAACTCTTCTTATCCTCTTTTATCTCTAACCTTGTTATTACGGTTACCTGCGGGATATCTAAAAACTGCGCAATCATAGGCCCGACAACGCAAGAATCATCATCTACTGCCTGTTTTCCGCAGAGGATTAAATCATATTTAAGGCTGGATATGAATTTTGAAAGGCAAAGCGCGCTAAAAAATACCTCAAGCTCTCCTACGGGTTTATCTGCCACTAAATGCACAGCCCCGTCCACCCCAAGCGAAAGCGCTGTTCTTAACACCTGCTCCGAATTACCAAGGCTAAGCGCTGTTACCTTTGCATCGCCAAATTTATCTCTTATCCGAAGCGCCTCTTCTAAGGCATACTCATCATAGGGATTCATACAGAAACTCAAATCCTGCCTGTTTATGGATTTCTTGTCAGGGCTAAGTTTTATAATGCTTGAGGTATCGGGAACCTCTTTTAGGCATATTATTATTTCCATAATGCTAACCTCCTTATTCTATACACAGGTGGGCGCAAGATAAAACCCACAAGATTAGCACAGATACCGATGAAGAAATCTGTGCCCATCTGTTGCTTTTCCCGAATGCAGAAACTTCTTTAGTTACTCTTCGGGATGCCGAGGTATCTCTTCTTGAAGTTGCTACATTCGGCATAATCTCTGATAATCTGTGTTATAGATAAAACTATTTCATAGATACTATACTCTCGCTTATTTCGCTCAAAATCCTGTCTTTGTTTTTAAAAATCTCCTTCAGATTTTTTTCTATCAGCGATTTGGCTCTAACAAAGAAGATATCGAGAATATTTAATTCATTCTGAATCTGGGATTTTCCCTTGGTTTCTAAAAGATGCTGAACGCGTGCTATTGTGCAATAAAGCGCATATAGATTTATCGCTATATCGCTTAGCCTTTCCTGAATAAACTCTTTTTGTATAATTTTTTTGCCGTATTTCATTATAATCTTTTCAATTTCGCAGGAAAGTTTCCTCGTCAGGATTCCGGCTCCTTTTGTATATTTTTTAAGCGAGGGGTCAAGCCCGGGCAAACTTAACCCGCAACCACAAAACCTATTTTTAAGCTTTTTTATATAGAATCCTGAAATTTTAACCATCCCGTTTACGGGATTGCGCTTTAATGTGTCAAATAGTTCCTTTATCTGGCTGGCCACGTTTTTAATACTATCCAGGCAAATAAAAAGGCGGAGTATCTCGTTTGTGCCCTCGAATATCATATTTATTCTTGCGTCCCGCAGGAATCGTTCATACGGATATTCCTTCATATACCCATTTCCACCGTTAACCTGAACCGCATGGTTTACGACCCGCCATAACGCCTCGCTTGAAAATACCTTGCATATCGCTGCCTCAACAGAAAAATCGGCGTCTTTTCTGTCGGCAGTCTTTACGGTTATATCTATAATGCTTTCCATTAAAAATATGTCTATCTCCATATCGGCAAGTTTGTGTTTTATCATCTCAAATTCGCAAAGTTTTTTATCAAACTGTTCTCTTTGCCTCGCGTGGTCGCCTGAATACTCAAGCATCCTTTTGGCTGCACCTAAACAGCCTGCGGCAAGGCCAAGCCTTCCGTAGTTTAAAACCTCCATCGCAATCTTAAAACCCTTTCCGGGCTCGCCTAAGAGATTCTCCTTCGGCACTTTTACATTCTCAAGCCTGAAACCGTTTGTCACAGAGCCGCGTATTCCCATCTTTTCCTCTTCTTTATCCATAGTTATCCCTGGGATGTCCCTCGTGACCATGAAAGCGGATATCCTGTTTTCTTTTTTTCCCTCTATTTCAAGTTCCTGTTTGGCAAACACGGTCATAAGATGGGAAAGACTCGCGTTTGTAATAAAATGCTTTGAGCCGTTTAAAATAAAATAGTTTCCGTCTTCGCTAAGGGTAGCGGTTGTCTGAATTGAACCTGCGTCAGAGCCTGCATTTGGCTCGGTCAGGGCAAATGCGGCAATCTTAGCGCCGGTTGCAAGTTCTGGCAGATATTTTTTCTTCTGCTCCTCAGTGCCAAAAAGGAGAATTGCCTTCATACCTATACTCTGATGGGCGCCCACAAAGGTAGCGGTTGAGCCGCATATTTTACCCAACTCCTCCATTACCTTCCCATAGGCATACTGGGAAAGTCCTAAACCACCATATTCCTCAGGCGTAGCCATTCCCAGGATTCCAAACTGGCCCAGGCCACTTATCACCTCCGGGGGCATTTTTGCTTCTTCGTCTATCTTTGCAGCATCAATCTTCTCTTTTGCAAACTTTTTGAGACTATCCAGTATAATTTTTAACGTCTGCGCTTCTTCCTCATTTTCCCTTGGATACGGAATCAATAACTCCGAAGCAACCTTTCCGAAAAATAGATTCTTTACAAGCCCTAATTTTTTTTCAGCCATTTAATCCTCCTTTAATGAGCAGATAACTTATGGAGCTCGTAAGAGCGACATAAGCCATAGCGAAGCGTCTGCGAATCCTTCGACTACGCTCAGGATGGTGAGTCCTTCGACTCGCTTCGCTCACTCAGGATTATCCCGAGCGAAGTCGAGGGACGAAGTCGAACCATTAAACCCTTGACATCTTTGATGTCAAGGGTCAAATTCAGCCAATATTAAAACACCTTCTCCCAGAACGACTTATGTCGCTATCGCTCCATAAGTCGTGGCTTCATTTGACCTTTGCAACCGCTGAAACGCAAAAATTGTAACCGCCAAAACGCAAAAGTTTTTC
>CAZDNS010000051.1:0-12591 GCA_964506845.1 uncultured Planctomycetia bacterium
AAGAACAGTTGTTGCTTGCTACTAAAATCTAGCTTGACTAATGGGGAGCATTACATTTTTTCTAATTACTATTTACCAGTTACCAATTACCATTATTTTATTTCCCCATTCCCACTCTTTGCACTACCTGAAAAATCTTTCCCTCGGTCTGGATTGAGGGGGCTATTATAATCTCAGTGGAATGCATTTCTTTCAGGTTTCTGGCACCGCAATTACCCATAGAGGTTTGAAGTGCGCCCATCAGGTTTTGCGAACCATCGTCCGTCTTTGCAGGGCCGAACAGGATTTCCTCAAGGCTTCCTGCAGTCCCGACGTAAATTCTGGTTCCGCGGGGCAGGTTTGCATGGGGGGTTGCCATCCCCCAGTGATATCCCCTGCCGGGGGCTTCCTTGGCGCGCGCGAAAGCTGAGCCTATCATAACCGCATCAGCTCCGCAGGCAAATGCCTTGCATATGTCTCCACCTGTGCGCATTCCGCCATCTGTTATTATGGGAATATATTTCCCTTTCTTCTTATAATAGAAATCGCGCGCAGCTGCCGCATCAATAGTAGCGGTAACCTGCGGAACGCCTATACCCAAAACACCCCTTGTGGTACAGGCAGCGCCTGGACCAATCCCCACTAAAATTGCGGATGCGCCGGTATCAAGCAATTCCAGCGTAGTGTTATAGGTTACACAGTTTCCTATTATTACGGGTACCTTCATCTGTTTGCAGAATTTATAAAAATCCAACACCTTGTATTCGCTGGATATATGCTTCACTGTGGTAACAGTAGACTGCACCACGAATATATCAGCTCCTGCTTCCTGGGCAATAGCGCCAAAACGCTCTGCCCTCTGCGGAATAGAACTTACTACGCAGGTAGCGCCTGCTTTCTTAATTTCTTCTACCCTGACAGATACAAGTTTCTCTTTTACAGGCTCAACATATATACCCTGAACCAGTTTTGTGGCTTGGTCATTTGATGCCTTTGCTATTTTTTTAAGAACCTCGTCTGGATTTTTATACCTTGTCTGAACACCCTCCAGATTCAAAACCGCTAAGCCCCCAATCCTGCTCATCTCTATAGCAAACTTAGCGTCTACCACGCCATCCATAGCTGCGGCAATTATAGGCACCTTGTATCTTTTGGAATTTATCTGCCAACCTGTATCAACCTCGTTGGGGTTTACGGTTACTGCTCCAGGCACAAGGGCAACCTCATCAAAACCGTAGCACCTGCGGGCCTTTCTTTCCTTCCCGATATATTCACCCATTAAAAAAAACCTCCAATTAATTCAGTAACCCGTAATCGGTAACTGGTAATTAAAATCAAAAATTACTGATTATCCCGAATGAAGCTACTTACAAAAATATCGCTTCGGGATCCCGAAGCGTCTCTTCGAAGTAATGCTACATTCGGGACCAATTACAAATTACCAATTTTTGGTGAATTTTATCAAAGCAATCTATAAAAGTAAAGATATATAATTAAATTATACCTAAATAATAAAAGTTATTCTCCTTTATTCAAATTAAATTTATTCAAATCAAATAAGTCAAAAAACGTCGATTTTTTAAATGCAAATTTCTCTTCAAAAAATTCTACCAGCGCAGGCGCGGCTATTTTATCCCTTATTTGTCCGAGCGACCTTATTGATGAAAACTGCACGTAGGACTTTTCATCCTCAATCGTATTTATAAGATACGGGGTTGCCTCCCTATCTCCCAAAAATCCTAAGACCTCTGCGGCATAAATATGCTGATTAGATGCGGGCTTTGAAAGGGCTTCAATAAAAAAATTCTTAACCGGTACAGAGTCGCCAAGAAGAATATTGATATTAACATTTTTGTCTTTAAGGCTGTAGGTAATGTAGTCTTTATGTCTGCGCGATGCTCTTGCGGCGTCCTCATATGAATATCCCTGAATGACTTTTAAGGCATATATAAGATACTCCCTGTCTATATAAGAAAATTTAGTATCCAGAAGGTCTCTGGTTAATATAGGGATTATGTCAAAATCTTTGGCATAAGCAAGGGCGCAAACCGAACTGGCGTGTAAAAATGTGTCAGGGCTGGACAGATCATCCCTCATTATCTTAAGGGAATTTTTATCATTTAACTTTCCCAAGGTTACCTTTGCAAAACTTCTTATATAAATATCCTTCTCATCTAATTTATCACGCAACTCTTTAAGAAAGGAAGCAGCGTCTTTTCTGGAGAGTTTTTTGTAATAACTGTTAACATCTGCCCAGCAAATATATAAAAGCGCCATTCTGCTTACTTCAGGATTTTCATCATTCATATATAAAATGGCTGCCTTAAGCGCCCTTTTGCTCTGGTCCATATCCTTTAATGCCTCTATCGCCTTTCTTCTTAAGATCGGTTCTTTATCACCTAGAAAATTATATACCTCATCTAAAAAATCCCTCAGCTGAAATGTCCGGATTAAATTAAGAGCGCTTGCCTTAATCAGCACAATATCTGAATTCAGATAGGAACGTATCTTATCTTTTCCCTCTTCATCCCCTAATTTTGCTTTCAAGGCGTTTAAATACATAAGAATAAGTTTGTTGTTTTCCTGAACCATTTTTATCCTTGGGAGAAGGTTCGGGTCATTAATATTGCCCAGTGCCCTCAGCGCAAATATCTTCATAAAAAGATCCCTATCGCTCAGTTGCTCATATATGAATGAGGATGTGGAAGGCTCTCCAATCTCGCCCAGTGCCCAGATAACTGTGGGTTTTAACTCCTCCTGTGCCGCTACATAATCACCAGTTGAGAAAAGCATCGCAAAAATTACTGATAATATGGTGGCTTTGTTCATAATTATTATCCTCCTATTTTAAGGTTGAAAAAACCAACCTGAACCTTATTTTTTCATCTCCCTTTCGTTTCTGAAAATTTTTCTAATATTTTTTTCTGTTCCGGGGTTAGTCTTTTAGGAATTTTAATCTTTATTCGAAGATAATGGTCTCCGACTTTGCCTTTTAACGATTTAAGGCCGCGGCCCTTAAGCCTGAGGAGCGTATCATTCTGAACCCCTGCCGGAACGTTGACCAAAACCCTGTCCTTTAACGTATCAACCGATAATTTTGTACCCAGTATCGCCTGCATAAAATCAACTTCCAACTCAGAATAGATATCATTTCCCTTTCTTTCGAATCTGTGATGGGGCTTTGTTTTTATTATCAGTATTAAATCTCCGTTTCTTGCGCCCTGGAATCCATGCCTTCCCTCATTTTTAAGTCTTAGCCTTGCTCCCTCCTCAATGCCTTTCGGTATTTTAACGGTATAGTTCTTCCTACCATATACAGTACCCTTCCCCCTGCAGGCTCTGCAAACCTTTTCGACAATTGTACCCCTGCCCAGACAATCAGGGCAGGCTCTGACAGAAGAAAATGTACCGAGTTGCCTTGATATTGTGCCGCGGCCTTTACAGGTGCCGCAGGTTTTTAATTTAGACTGGGGGTCTGCGCCTGAGCCTGCGCATATGCGGCATACGGATTCTCTGTCCAGGAAAAAGGATATATTTCCGCCGGCGGCTATTGTCTCAAGAGGCACCTCAAGTTCATATATTAAATCTTCGCCTTTCTGCGGGCCATACCTTTCTCTTCTAAAATCACCCCCGAGGTCAAAAAAGGAACTGAACATATCTCCGAAATCTCCGAAGGAGGCATATTCTTCAAAGGCGCGGTTTCTTGGCCCCTTTCTAAAAATGTCGCTAAAGTCAAAATCGCCTGTTGAAAAGCTATAATTGGCCTGGTTTTTTATGTTGTCATATTGCTTTCGTTTCTGGGAGTCTACAAGGGTATTATATGCCTCTGAAATCTGTTTAAAACGCTCTTCTGCCAGTTTATCGTTGGGGTTTCTGTCAGGATGATATTTTTTAGCAAGCCTTCTGTAGGCGGTTTTTATCTCCTCGTCTGTTGCATTCTCCTTTACGCCGAGAATTTTATAGTAATCTTTGTCGTCCATTCGTTTTGTTACAAGTAGCAAGTAACAAGTAGAGAGTAGGGAGAAATTGTTGAATATACTTAATTTATTTTCTCACCACTTGATATTTAGACTGTTGAATTTGTGATTTGGTATTTAACTTCATTATTTAACACTCTCTTACTTGCTATCTTAAGTTTTAATTCTCAAATTCATTCCATTTATCAGCGCCTGAAAATTCTTAAAAAAAGTTCCCTGATTCTCTTTTAACTCCTCGGTTATCTTGTAATAGGAAAGTAAAAAAAAATTTGCATCCTCTTCTGTCATATCCATTCGGCTATATCTTGCCAATGTAAAAAGGTTTGTAATTCTGCGCAATTCTTCAATAAGCATAGTAAGTTTTTCTACAAGGGCATCCCGGTATTCAACTGCTGTCATCCAGATGGGTTTTTTAAAACCGTAATAGACCATCATCTTTAATAAAAATCTATATAGTTTTATTATAAACATCCGTGGGTCAGCCCTGTAAAATTTTCTTAAGCGGTTATGCTCGAGATAAACCAGTATTGCCTTTCTGGCTATAAACGCACAGATTATCAGAATCAGCAGGATAAGCAACAAGATTATGAGCCAGAATAATAAAATATTCTTTTTTAGAGGCGGCTGAAAATTCTGAACCTGCTCGATTTTTTTTATTTTTTCCCTCTCCTTTTTAATAAATTCTTCAAGATGTTTAACCTGCTCGCTAATTTGTTGCTGAATATCCTTAAGTTCTTTTGTGCCGTCATTTAAAGAATTGTTTAATGCTGTTTGTTTATTCATAAAGTTCTGCTGCTGCTTTTGGAACGTATTGCCTGTTTCGGTTGCATCATTTAGCGCCTTTTTAACAGCATTAAGGTCACCTTTTAAATCATTCAACGTCTGGTTGGCTTCTTTATTTCTTTCATCAAGACTAGATATGGCCTGGGCTACAGACTCGCTCAACGCTTTTTCCTGCGAGGTCGGATTTTGTTTTAGGTCAAGTTGTTGTTTTGTATTATTCAATTCTTCTTTTAGATTATTGAGTTCATTGATATTTGTGTTCTGTTTTTCGCTGAGCAAGGAGACTGATTGCGCTATGGCTTGATTTAGAGAGTTCTCTTGATTAGAGAGATTCTGTTGGGATGCGGTGGTTTCACCACTTATAGAAGAACTGAGATTTAGCGCCCCGGATACAGAATTAAGTTGTTCTATCAGATTGTTTATTACCTGATTATTTAGTTGTTGATTTTCATTTATATCGGACGAAATCTGCGAAATGCTCTGGGTAAGTGACTTACCCTGGTTTGTCAGGCTACTCTGCTGGTTTTGAAGCGCATTTCTTATCTGGGAGGTATCGGTTTGCGCATCTTTAACAGCATTAAGGTCACCTTTTAAATCATTCAACGTCTGGTTGGCTTCTTTATTTCTTTCATCAAGACTAGATATGGCCTGGGCTACAGACTCGCTCAACGCTTTTTCCTGCGAGGTCGGATTTTGTTTTAGGTCAAGTTGTTGTTTTGTATTATTCAATTCTTCTTTTAGATTATTGAGTTCATTGATATTTGTGTTCTGTTTTTCGCTGAGCAAGGAGACTGATTGCGCTATGGCTTGATTTAGAGAGTTCTCTTGATTAGAGAGATTCTGGTAAGATACTTCTAATATCTGCCATCCCTGGCTGGATAAATTAAGCTCATTATGGGTATCTGCCAGTTGCTCATTCAGATTTTCTAATATCTCCCTGTTAATCTCCTGTTGGATTTTAAGTTCATTTATTATATTTGTGACGCTTTGACTAACTTGTTTTTCTCGGGGATCGGGTTTTTCCTTTGAGAGGATGTCCTGCTTGAGGGATTTTAATTTTAACTCTAACTCATTAAGTTTCTTAAGGTCTATTCCCTGCCGTTCCTTAAGTTCATTCAGCGCCTCCGATAAAGCCTCGTCAAGTTTTTTCATCTCGGGCATTGGCTGTGCTGATGAAGGTTTGGGTTCTTTGGTCAAGTCCCTTTCCTTAAATTCCTCTTTTTGGCTTTCCTGTTTTTTGCTGCTGGTTGCTTCGCTCTCCGATAAATCCTCCTCTACGCCGTGATAAAACTGGATTTGCTGGTTTTCTTTCTTAATATCGACTAATTTCCTTTTTGCCTTTTTGCCGAGTCCCATTTGAGCGGTTTTGCCTTTTTTAACCTCTTCGTCACTGTACTTCGTTTTTGAACGGCCAGGCATCCTGTATGGAGAAAACCGCGGTATATCAATTAAATCCCAGTTATAAGTCTTTGGTATAAGGTTTATAAGAGAGGGTATTATAACATGGGCATGCGGAAAAACCCTGTAGACTGGAAACCCTATAAAAGATATAAATATTAGTATTATTAAAATTATTCTTAGTTGATTTTGTACTCCGGCCTGCCCCTTCTCGGCAAGGACGAATTGCTGGTTCACATCCAGTTTAGTTCTCATAAAACCAAACCGCAAAAAGGCTATCCAGCACATAATTGCCGCAATGACACAGCCTAATTCTATGGTCTTTGTATTAAGCCCCATTGCAATAGACGCCATTATTGTGATGGATGAAACATACATCATAAGAAAATAGTCTCTTGCTTTATTTAAGGCAAAACTTAGAAAAGCAAGTATCCACACCATGCACATTACTAGAATCACTATGGCTGTGCTTTTTTCCATAAATATCGTAGATATCGCCATTATAAGCGCTACTAAAGCTGCGACAGTCACCACATTTTTGGTAATATCCACCTTTTCGTGGTAAAAAAAACTTATTGTAAATCCAGCGAGAACGAGAAAATAAATCAAATTGACTATATGTGGGCTAAAAAGCTTTATGCAAGAGAAAGCGCCTATAATTGCCATGATAAATACTACGAGGTGTATCGGGAGTGATTTTCTTTTTAAAGAGTCTTCGATATAACCCATGACAAAAAATGTAAAGTTTAAAGTGTAAAGTTAAAACATAAAGTCTAAAACTTTAAGTTTTGAGTTTCAATTTTACGCTTTGAGTTTTTAGTTAATATGCGTGTTATTTTCTTACTTAACTCTTATTTAGCCTCCATCGGCACTTCAAACTTAGCTTGTAAATTATCTCCTTTGGATATGCTATAGACTGTTGCTCCCAGGCTCATAAGACCGGGATAAATTTGCGGCTGACCGTATTCTTTATTTTCGGTTTCGAAGAAAGAGTCGGTGTTAAATACAAACAGGATAACCTCGATGCCCTTTGCCTTAAATTGGGACAATGCCTCAAACGCCGCATCATCTTTATCGAGTAAAAAGGTGATAAGGGTAGAATTCTGGCCTATCGCATACGATGCCTCAGCGAGAACGCCTGCCATATCCGTATCTCCGTCTGAGTTCACCTGCGCGAGATACTCCATTATAGAAAAATACCCAAAATCACCCTTGTTAAAGGGCGATATGACAAAATCCTTGCCATATCCTATAATCTGGACAAGGCTCTGGTGTTCAAGCAATAAATACCTTGAAATTGAGGCAGCTATCTTAACCGCATACTCTAAGGTTGTATCTTTCTCATATCCGATATTGTGACCTCTTTTTAAATCCAATATTATTGTGGCTTCGCTTGTTATCGACTTTTCATACTGCCTTACCGTGAGGTTTCCCAATCTCGCAGTGGATTTCCAGTGGATTCTCTTAAGCCCATCCCCCCTCTGGTATTCCCTGATACCGTAAAACTCAAGAGATTCGCCGGACGTCCTTACAGTTTCAAGGCCAAACCACTCCCTTGAGCCCTGAACCAGTTCCGGGAAATATTTTATATTAAAAACTTTCGGATAAACAAGCAAGTGCGACACTAGAGGTAATTTCTTTACCAGTCTGAAAAAACCAAGAAAATCCTGAAAGATGATTTCTATTGGACCAATTTTATAAAGTCCGCGCTTGTAGCAAAGACTGTAATATTTAAGGTTTTCGTATTCCTTTGGCATAACCTTTCCTATTAAAAGAGAGATAATACGCTCACCAGGCGGGCCTGCCGGGAAGTAATCTCTCAACTCGAAAAATTTTTTTGTCTGGTTTGTTAAATTTTTTAAATTTAATTCCACCTCAAGGGCATCGTCTTCGTGTGCGGTTTTAATTATCTGCCTGTCCACAACAAAATTTCCTATCGAATATATAAAGTGAATAAACGTAACGAGAAGCAACGCAACAGAAACAGATACAATCAGGTAGGAATTTGGCACGTCCAGGTTCCAGGCGATAAGACTTAAAATGACAGCGCTGACTATTGCCCAACCTGAACGCCGTGTGAACATTTTAAATTTTAAGTAATTTTTATACCGTGAAATTTTTCTTGCTCGTCCCTCGACTTCGCTCGCCTCGTGCCGAGGCAATAGAACGCATGGCACTCGGTGCCGAGGCGGGATGGTGAGCCCTTTGACTCGTTTCACTCGCTCAGGATTTTCCCGAGTAAAACCGAGGGACTTGTCGAACCGCTACTCTCTACTCGCTACTTTAAAAAGTTTATCCAATACGCCTCATTGACATCACAGATTAATTATTATTTGTTCTAAGTTGGTACAGAAACTGTCTTCAGTATATGCGTTATTATCTTAGAAGGGGTTTCGCCTTTAACTAAAGAACGAGGCTGAAGCATTATCCTGTGAGAAAGAACGGGATGGGCTAAAACCTTTATATCATCCGGTACCACGAAATCCTTATTATTGATAAGGGCGTATGCCCTTGCAGTCTGCATAAGGGCAAGCGAGGCTCTGGGGCTGGCTCCAAGCCTTACATCCGGATGAATCCTGCTCATTTCTACAATTTCGATTATATACGATATCATCTCTTCCTTTATGTAAACCTCGGATACCTTCTTCTGGATATCAAACACATCCCTCATCTCGATAACAGGCTTCAGAGAATTAATAGGCGGTTCTTTCATATGCCTTACGACTATATCCTGCTCCTCAAACTTCGAAGGATATCCTACGTTTAAGCGCAGGAGAAACCTGTCGAGCTGCGCCTCGGGTAAGGGGTATGTTCCCCTGAACTCGATAGGGTTTTCCGTGGCTACCACGAAAAAGGGCTCGGGTAATTTATATATAACGCCATCCACGGTAATTCTAAACTCCTGCATAGCCTCAAGTAGCCCGGACTGAGTTCTGGGCGTTGTTCGGTTTATCTCATCCGCTAAAAGGATATTTGTAAATACCGGCCCGGGCTTAAACTCAAAGTCCTTTGCCTGCTGGTTATAGACAGAGATACCTGTAACATCTGAGGGCAATAGGTCAGGCGTGAACTGAATTCTTTTAAATACTCCATTTATCGACTGTGCTAATGCACGGGATAACATTGTTTTGCCGACCCCGGGAACATCTTCTATGAGGACATGACCTTTACTAAAGAAACCTACCAGTAAAAGTTTTACGACATCGGTTTTACCTACTATAACTTTTTCGATATTGGCTATAAGTTTAGCAATTGCCTCTTTAGCATCCATTATTCATCTCCTTAATGACGACACAAGTTATGCCTGCCTACCGTCAGGCAGGGAGTCCCCGCAGGGGGACGAAATAACTTGTATGTCGGAATTAATCCCGAGCTTTGCCTCAAAATTTCCACAAGGAAATTTTGAGAGCGTTTTAAGCGAGGGATATATTATTTTCAATGAGTCCCGAAGCGCCGGGACGAATTAAATTACATACTTACCCAGCAGGGTAGTCCTTACTATACCTCTTAAAGGAAGGGACTTATATTTTTGTTTTTAATTATACTTATAAATAATACGCTTGTCAACCATTTGGAATACCTTGATGGTCCCAATGAAACTTGAGATTTTTTATCCGCTAAATCGCGGGGCTCAATATTTTAGTTCCTCTGGGTTACACTGAGTGGAGCGAACGTGTCAAAAACAAAAACCCCTTAAAGATTTTAAATCTCTAAGGGGCTTAAAAATTAGTGATTGGTAAATGGTAAATAGTTAATTGTAATAAGAACTTTACAAGTTGCCAATTACCGTTTACTTACTACTGAATTTACTTAATAATCGCCAATATATCTGATTCGCTGGTTATAAGGTAATCTTCTGCGCCTACTTTTACCTCGGTGCCGGAATATTTACCGAATAACACCCTGTCTCCAACC
This sequence comes from uncultured Planctomycetia bacterium, assembly GCA_964506845.1. Classification (GTDB taxonomy): domain Bacteria; phylum Omnitrophota; class Gorgyraeia; order VGKN01; family VGKN01; genus CAZDNS01. Next base: position 10,053 of record CAZDNS010000051.1, read on the forward strand.
TTTACCTCAGGCGAAACCACTTTTCCGTTCTCCAATACCCTGCCGGGGCCTACTGCAATTACCTCTCCCTCCTGGGGTTTTTCCTTTGCGGTATCAGGCAGAACAATCCCGCCCTTGGTTTTGCTCTCCTCTTCAAGCGCCTTTATTATTACCTTATCACCCAATGGCTTAAGGTTCATATTAACTCCTCCTCTAATGAGCAGATAACTTATGGAGCGAAGAGACATAAGTTATAGCGAAGCGTCTGCGAATTAGACCCTTGACATCTTCGATGTCAAGGGTAAATTCAGACAAACAACTTATGTCATTTCCTGCCTGCCGTCAGGCAGGCATTCCATAAGTTATGTCTTCATTTAATACATATCTCCGCCGTATCCCCCGCCATGCGGTGGCATAGGAGGCATTGGTTTTTCTTTTTCGGGTATATCAGTAACGAGTGCTTCAGTCGTAATCATAAGGGCTGATATACTGGCTGCGTTCTGAAGTGCTGTCCTGGTTACCTTTGTCGGGTCAATAACGCCGGCCTCTATCATATCCACGTAGTCCGCCTGCACCACATCATAGCCTATGTTTGTCTTCTCGGATTTTATCCGCTGCACCACTACTGAACCTTCTAAGCCTGCGTTTTCAGCAATCTGTCTTATAGGCTCTTCCAGAGCACGTTTTACTATATCCACGCCTATAGCCTCATCACCCTCAAGTTTCATTTTATCAAGCACAGGGATGCATCTTAAAAATGCTACTCCACCGCCGGGCACAATACCTTCCTCAACTGCTGCCCTTGTAGCGTGAAGCGCATCTTCAACGCGCGCCTTCTTTTCCTTCATCTCTGTCTCGGTTGCAGCGCCTACATTTATTACTGCTACTCCACCTGCAATCTTGGCAAGCCTTTCCTGGAGTTTTTCCCTGTCATAGTCAGAATCAGAGGTTTCGATAAGTTTTTTTATCTGGGCAATGCGGCCATTTATATCAGAGGTTTTTCCTGCACCCTCAACTATAGTGGTATTATCCTTGTCAACTGTTACCCTCTTTGCCCTGCCTAAGTCTTCAAGGGTTATATTCTCAAGTTTTATTCCCAGGTCCTCTGTTATGGCTTTCCCGCGGGTAAGTACCGCTATGTCTTCCAGCATGGATTTTCTTCTGTCTCCGTATCCGGGTGCCTTTACCGCACAACAGGAAAGAGTTCCTCTTATCTTATTGACTACCAATGTGGCGAGCGCCTCGCCCTCAACCTCTTCCGCAAGAATAAGAAGGGGTTTTCCTGTTCTGGCTATCTTCTCAAGCAAGGGAAGCATATCCTTCATTACTGAGATTTTCTTTTCATGGATGAGTATGTAGGGGTCTTCTAAAACACATTCCATCCTCTCTGCGTCTGTAACAAAGTACGGGGAAAGGTATCCTTGGTCAAACTGCATACCTTCAACTACCTCTAAAGTGGTAGCCATAGACTTTGCCTCTTCCACGGTTATGACGCCGTCTTTTCCGACCTTTTCCATTGCATCCGCAATAAGATTTCCGACTGTGGTGTCATAATTTGCCGCAATGGCTGCAACCTGAGAAATCTCCTTCTTATCTTTTACGGTCTTTGAAAGTTTCTTCAGATTTTCCACTACCTCTTCGACTGCTTTTTCAATCCCTCTTTTAAGCTCCATGGGATTTGCGCCAGCGGTTACGTTTTTCAGGCCTTCTCTGTAAACTGCCTGCGCGAGTAGGGTTGCTGTGGTAGTGCCGTCACCTGCGGCGTCAGAGGTCTTTGAGGCAACCTCTTTTACCATTTCAGCGCCCATATTCTCATACGGGTCCGGAAGCTCTATTTCCTTTGCTACGGTTACGCCATCTTTTGTTATTGTGGGTGAACCAAACTTCTTATCAAGGATTACATTCCTTCCCTTTGGGCCCAATGTAACCTTGACCGCCTTAGCCAACTGGTCAACGCCTCTTAATATGGCGCGCCTTGCCTCTTCATCAAAAAGTAACTGTTTTGCCATAAAACTTTCCCTCCTTTAATGACGACATCCACCACAATTTATGGCGGATATGTCGGAATTACCCCCCAGCGATTTGATTTGTCCAGAGGCAAATCAGCGGGGGGGTGAATTAAACTTTTACTTTATTATTGCCAGTATATCCTCTTCCCTTATCAGAAGATACTCTTCTCCGTTATGCTTAATCTCGGTTCCTGAATACTTACCGAATAGAATCTTATCGCCCTCTTTAACCTCCGGAGCCTTTACGCTTCCATCTTCCAATATTTTTCCTTTTCCGGTTGCAATAATCTTGCCCTGTTGGGGTTTTTCCTTTGCGGTATCCGGAAGAATTATTCCTCCCTTGGATTTACTTTCAGATTCCTCAACCTTTACCAGAACTCTGTCAGCCAAAGGCTTTATTGCCATACTTTCACCTCCTCAATGACGACACCCTTGACATTTTGTGTCAAGGATTTGTCGGAATCCTTCGACTGCGCTCAGGATGGTGAGCGAAGTCGAACCATTAATCCCGAGCTTTGCCTCAAAATTTCCTTGTGGAAATTTTGAGAGCG